>CALGVL010000420.1 GCA_937930165.1 uncultured Acetobacteraceae bacterium | reverse complement strand
CGCCGGAGCGTCTCCGCTCCCTCACCGCATATCCCTGGATCGCAAAGGTCGCTTCATAGGCGCGGCGGTATCAGACGCCCCTCCAGAACGGATGGAACGGCAGCCCGGCCACGCCGAAGGGCACCGCCTGGCCAATGGCGACCCCCATCCGCCGCAGCCAGCGCACCG
Source organism: uncultured Acetobacteraceae bacterium (assembly GCA_937930165.1). Classification (GTDB taxonomy): domain Bacteria; phylum Pseudomonadota; class Alphaproteobacteria; order Acetobacterales; family Acetobacteraceae; genus CALGVL01. The sequence continues at coordinate 16,726 of CALGVL010000420.1, read as the reverse complement.
CCCGCGTGTTCCGGGCATCCACATGGTTGCGCAGCAGCCGGTAGCCGTCCCCGATCAGCGCCAGCCATTGCGGCGCCTCGCGCAGCATGGCCCGCGCCTGCCGCTCGACCTCATCGCTGCCAAGCATCCAGACCAGCCCCTCGCCGGCCAGGAGGTTCGCCGGGCAGATCCCGAAGATCGCCCCCGGCTCGCCGCGGACCAGCGCCGTCACCGCCATGCTGGAGGCCCGCAGGCTGATCGGCAGCGCCACCTCCGGCGGCAGGCCAAGCGCGGCCTGCACCTCGGCCCGGTCCGTCGCCCGCAGCCGCGGCGCCAGCCATTCGGCATGGGCCGGCTCGGCCGGGACATACTCAAGTCCCGGCATCGAATTCCAGCACCACGCCAAGGATCGTGGCCGGCAAGGGATAATCCTGCTGGAACATCACCCGCCCCTCGACATCCCATGTGCCCTGGGCATGCACATACTGCTGCCCCGTGAGCATGCGCGTCGGCGCACCATAGGGCTCGGTCGTCCGCTCCTTGAACTCGACCAGAAGCGGCCCCTTCTCCGGGTTCACCACCCCGGCCTTGAGCCCGCGCGTGTTCTCGACGATGGCGCGGACCTTGGAGACGTGCTTGCGCCGGCCCTGCACGGTCGGAGCCCCCTGCACGTCCAGCGGCAGGGTCTCCAACTGCGCCTGGATCGGCAGCCCTACGGTCACGACGCTCGCCGGCCGCGCCAGGGTGATCTTGCCGCCCCGCACCACCTGCTGCGGCTGCACGCTGCCATCCGCCAGGATCGAGACCGTCTCGCCCTCCAGGTGGCCGAGGCCGCTGATCTCCGTTGCCGGAGCGCCGCGGTATTGCAGGGCGCAGTCCACGAACCACGCCTCGCGCACGTCGTCATTGCCAGGCCCGAGCAGGCGTGTATGCAGCCGCTCGATGGTCTGCACCTGCTGCCCATTGATGGTCCGCCGCACGGCGGAATAGGGCACGTCCTCGCCGTTCTCGCCCACCACCGCGACACTCTGGAACTGGCCGTTCACGGTGTCGTGCCGGTGCCAGGCATAGACCTCCTGCTCCTTCAGGTAGGTCATGCCGAGCAGCACGCCATCGTCCCGCACCGCCCAGACGATCTTGTGCGGCTCCTGCGCCCAGGCCCAATCCTAGATCTGATGCCCGTAGAACAGATGCGGCGACAGCAGGGTCAGGTCCGCCGCCACATAGCTGTCCGAATAGAGCGAGTAGGACAGGCTGCGGACCGCGCTGCCCTGCTCGGTGATGTAGAGCAGGTCGTAGTTGACCACCAGCGGCCGGACATGCGAGGCGCCGGCATAAGCCTGCGGCTTGGCGACCATGGAGGCCGGGGTGATGACCCCGCCATCGGCGCCCGTGATGCTCCAGGCCCCGGCCGCGGTCAGCGCGATCAGGTCGCGCAACGGCACCAGATGCCGGATGGCGTTGTTCTGCGTCGCCGCGAGCTGGTAGATGATGCCGTCATCCGCCCGCGTCGGGCGCGACACATCGAAGTTGCTGTGGTTCCCGCTCCGGGTCATCCACACGCCGGAGGGTTGCGGTTGGAGCCGGCGAACACCCGGCGCTGCTGGTAGTAGCAGACGCAGCTCGGCGCGTTCGCTCGCCGAAATATGCCAGCCGGTCGCCCAAGACCAAGCAGCAATATGGCGTCTACCTCAAGGTATGGGAAAAGATGGGCCTTGTCCGCGTCGCGGACGTGACCCGGCGGACCGTCCTGACCCTCCGGGATGGCGTGGCTAAGGGCCGCGGCAATGGGGCCGCCAATGCCCTCGCCCGGATCACCAGGGCGCTGTTCTCCTGGGCTGTGGACCGCGGCTGGCGGGAGGCAAGCCCAGCCTACCGTTCCGGGCCTTACCAGGCGGCCACCTGCCGGCCTGGACCGCAGAGCAGGCCGATCACGCGGAGGCCAAGCTGCCAGACTACCTGGGCTGCGTTGTAACCTTCGCCCGCTACACCGGGCAGCGCCGAGGCGACCTGTGCGCTCTGACGTGGAGCGTCTATGATGGCACCTCGAACCGGCTGTGCCAGGGCAAGACCGGCGCCTCCCTGGTGATCCCCTGCCACCCAAAGCTCAAGGCCGCCCTCGATGCATGGAAGACAGAGGGCAGGACCGCCACCACCATCCAGACGAACGGCCGGGACCACCCATGGGTGCCGGAGGTCATGAGCAGCGCAACGAAGCGCCGCCTGACCGAGATCGGCCTGCCCGGTCTGAATGTCCATAGGCTCCGCAAGCTCGCCACCACGGCTCTGGCTGAGGCCGGCTGTACCGCGCATGAGATCCAGGCCATCACCGGGCACGCGACTTTGGCGATGGTGGAACTCTACACCAAGTCGGCGAATCAGGAGCGGTTGGCGACGCAGGCCATTGGGTGCCTTACAGCCATCGACAACCGGAAGATAACGCCCTAGAATTGCTCAATTCTAGGAGGGTTGTATGGCGCTCCGAAGCTGACCTGCCGGATGGTCGAGGAGGCCGGCATGGGGTTGGTCATGTGGAACCTGTGCCGGCGCGGCATTGAGTGCAATCCCACCAGCCAGAACAGCCATGAAGGCGACCTGTGGGCGCGGCTGCCGGATGGCGGCATGATCCGCATTGAGGTCAACGCCAGCACCGAAACCGCGTGGCATATCCGTCGCGGGCAAATATCCGGCGCGGATTGCTTTGTGCTCGTCTCGATCCACGACGCCCGCTACTGGGTTCTGACGCAAGCCGAAGTGGCCGTCCCCATGGCGAGCTGCACTCAGCGCGGGGATGTGGTTGTGATCGGGAGGGCGAAGCTGCCGCAGCACGCTCTGGATAACTGGGGAAGCCTATCTCCAGCCAAACCCAAGATGCCGCGCGCCTATCGGTCGGAGAGGGTCGTAAGGAAGGTCCTCGCCGACGGGACCATCGAGGTTTATCGCTGTCCGCCTACAACCATGACAACTGGCAGCTAAGGGGCTGAAAACATTGCGCGCAATATTTGTCATGATCAAGTGCGAAATGGGCCAAGCCTATCGCGTGGCCCGCGATATGGCCGACAACATCGAGGAGTTGTCCGAAATGCACTCCATCTCCGGCCAGTATGACCTGATGGGGAAATTCTACCTGGAGCCGGAGCAGGATATCGGCCTGTTCGTGGTCGAAAAGCTGCAGACCGTGCCGGGGGTGAAGGACACCTACACCCTGCAGACCTTCAACGCCTTCTCCGGCGCCAGGGGCTGAGCGGCCCGGGCGGCGAAGGGCGCCTGCGCCCGGAGCCGTGAATCGGTCCGCAAGATGCAAGCGCCCCTGATGGGCGGACGCTGGAGGGTGCGCTGACCTGAATGGCCGCCCGCCGGGCGACCTTGCCGGCGGGCGTGGGGCTGCCGCGAAACCGCCATGCTTCCGCCGCCCCTCGCCCCGGAATCGCCGAAGCCTCGCCGCAAGCGGGGGACATGGTCAGGATCCAGGAGGATCCCTGACCATGATGCCTCGTCTCCTTGCCGCCATCGCCCTTTCCGGGAGCCTGCTGCTCGGCGGCTGCCAGAACCCGGACGGCTCCACCAACTGGGGCAATACGTTGCTGCTGGGCGCTGGCGTCGGCACGGCGGCGGCGCTCCTAGCCGGGGCGGCCGCGGATAGCGGCCCGCCGCGGCATCATGCGCATCGCTACCGGCCGGGACCGGGCTATGGCGGCCATTACCACGGCGGATACCGGCGCAGCGGCTATCGCGGTTGGTGAGGCATCCCAGGGCAGGTTCCAACGCTGTGGTGGAATGACAGCGCCACCGGCCACCAGCCAGGCGCAGAGGAGATCCGACGCTATGCGCATGCTTCCAGTTCTCGCCGTATCGGCCGTGCTGCTTGGAGCCGGCTGCACGGACTCCTATGGGCGGGTGGATTACGGGCGCACGGCGCTGCTCGGGGCGGGGGTTGGCACGGCCGCGGCACTGGTCGCCGGGGCGGCAGTAGACCAGCCGCGGCCCTATTACGGGCATCGCGGCGGCTATTATGGGCACGGCTATCGCGGCGGCTATTACGCGCCCCCGCCCCCACCCCCGCGGGGCTATGGTTATTACGGCCGGCCCCACTACCGGCGGTGGTAGGCCAACCTACCCTGATCCCGGCGGTCGGGTTGCGGCTTCGGGCCATCCGGCCCTCCGCCGCGCCAATGCCTCAGCCGAAGCCGAGGAAGCCCTCCATCCCACTGATCGGCGGCGCCGCCCTGAGTTGCGCCAGATCGGGCTCCGGCCGGCACAGGGCCGGATCCGTCGCAAAGGCTTCCTCCAGCGCCGCCGCGACCGCCAGCACGAAGGCATCGCCGCCACGTGGCCCAACGATCTGCAAGCCGAAGGGCATGCCCTTGGAATCCCGCCCGACCGGCAGGCAGACTGCCGGATGGCCGGGCAGAGTCACGTAATAGGCCAGGGCCAGCCAGTGGAAATAGGTGCGGGTCGGCTTGCCGTCGATCTCGGCCGGGTAGAGTTCCCGCCAGGGGCGCGGGCTCACGGTGATGGTCGGCGTGATCAGCACGTCATGCGTAGCGAAGAAGCGCTGGAAGTTGCGGTAGATAGTGGTCTGCAAAGCGGCAGCGCGGGCGTAGTCCTCCAGCGTGTAGCGCAGCCCCTCCTCGACATTGGCACGCACATTCGGCCCGACATCCTGGGCCCGCGTGCGGACTTTCTCCAGATGGCCCTGGAGAAAGGCGGCGGCGCGCAGGATCTCGAAGGCCTCGTCGCCGCCGGTGCAGTCTGGATGCGCCTCGGCACTCTCGCGGAACAGCGGGCGGCAGGCAGCGACCACCTTGCGGAAGGCCTCGCGCACGATGCTCTCGGTCGGCGCCTGGCCGAAATCCTCGGAATACGCAAGGCGCAGCGAGGCCAGGTCGAGCTTCCGCACCGGATGGAACAGCCCCGGCTCGCCCCGCACCGGCCGACCATGCAGCGTATAGGCCAGCGGGTCACGCGCATCGTCCGAAGCCATGACCGAGAGCAGCAGGGCGGTATCCGGGACGTTGCGCGCCATCGGCCCCAGCACTGGCAGGTTGGACCAGCCGAGGCCGCGCTTCTCGGAAGGCACCAGCCCGGCACTCGGCCGGTAGCCGACGATGCCGCAGAAGGCCGCCGGATTGCGCAGGCTGCCGCCCATGTCGGAGCCGGAGCAGAGCGGCGCCATGCCCGTCGCCAGCGCCGCCGCCGAGCCTCCGGAGGAACCGGCCGCGGAGCGCGCGGGATCGAAGGGGTTGCCAGTCGCGCCATAGACGGCGTTGCGGGTATTGGCGCCGGCGCCGAATTCCGGCGTGTTGGTCTTGCCGATGACGATGCCGCCGGCGGCGCGGATGCGCGCCACCATGCTGCAATCCTCCTCCGGCACGAGATCCCGGAAGATCGGGCTGCCATAGGTGGTACGGAGGCCGGCGGTCTCCTCCAGATCCTTGATGCCGACGGGCAGGCCGTGCAGCGGGCCGAGTTCCTCGCCGCGCATCACCGCCGCTTCCGCCTGCTTCGCCGCGGCGCGGGCGCGATCCGTGTCCAGCGCGACCATGGCATTGATCGCCGGGTTCACAGCCTCAATCCGGCCGAGGCAGCTTTCCAGCAGCTCGACGGGCGAGAGCGCCTTGCGGCCTATCAGCCGCCGGGCCTCCAGGGCGGAGAGATCGCAGGGCTCGGTCACGCGGCGAGTTCCTTCTCGTAGAGATGCAGCATCGGTTCGTCGAAACAGGCGAAGATCACCTCAAGGTCGCCATGCGCCGCGAGGTCGGCGCGCACCGTCTCCACCGCGATCTTCGTCGCCTGATCCTTTGGGTAGCCGTAAATGCCGGTGGAGATGGCTGGAAAGGCGATGGAATGGCCGCCCAGCCGGCGCAACTCGGCCAGGCTGGCCTGGTAGGCGCCAGCCAGCAGCCGGGCCTCGCCCTGCCCCCCGCCATGCCAGACCGGTCCGACGGCGTGAATCACATACCGGGCCGGCAAGCGGAAGCCAGGGGTGCTGCGAGCCTCTCCGGTCGGGCAATGGCCGATGGCGGCGCAGGCCGCCGCAAGCTCCGGCCCCGCGGCGCGGTGGATGGCACCACAGACTCCGCCGCCGGGGGCCAGACGCTCATTCGCCGCATTGACGATAGCATCCACCTTCAATGTGGTGACATCGGCACGAAGGGCCCGGAGCGGCATGGCTCAGTAGCCCAGTGCGCAGCCATCCTTGCGCGGATCGCTGCCACCAACCAGCAGCCCGCGCTTGCGGTCGATCAGGATCGCCTGGCCGCCGCCATGCGGCTTGTCCACCAGGACGCATTCATGGCCGAGCCGGTTCAGCCGGTCCACCACACTGCCGGGGATGCCGCGCTCCACCTCCACCACGCCCCTGACCGGCGAGGGATAGAGACGCGGGCAGTCGATGGCCTCCTGCACGTCCAACCCGAATTCGAAGTGATTGGTCAGGAACAGAGTCTGGCCCATGGGCTGGAAATGGCCGCCCATGACGCCGTAGGGCATGATGGCCTCGCCGTCCTTCATCACCATGCCCGGGATGATGGTGTGCATCGGCCGCTTGTTCGGCGCGATGCAGTTGGGATGGCCCTCCTGCAGCCGGAAGCCGAAACCGCGGTTGTGCAGCATCACGCCGGACTTCTCGGCCAGGATGCCGCTGCCGAAGCTCTCGAACAGGCTGTTGATGAAGGAGCAGGCATTGCCCTCCTCATCCACGACGCAGAGATAGACCGTGTCCTTGTGCCGCGCCCAGTCGGCGGTGCCGGCCGGCGGCATCTGCTTCATCGCGCGCTCGTCGCTGATGAGGGCGCGGAGCGCGGAGAGATAGGCTCGGTCGGTCAGCCTCTCGACCGGCACCTCCACCTGGGAGGGGTCGGCCAGGAAGGCGTCGCGGTCGCGATAGACCAGCCGCGCCGCCTCGATATGGCGGTGGTAGCGCTCGGCGCTGATCGGGCCGGCTTCCGGCGTCTCGAAGCCCTCCAGGATGCCGAGGATCTGCAGCACATGCAGGCCGGAGCCGTTCGGCGGGCATTGGTAGACCTCCATGCCGCGCCAGGCCGTCTTGATCGGATCCACGAACTCGGCGACGCGCAGGCCGCGGTGGAAATCCTCCTCCGTGTGCAGCCCGCCGAGGGCGCGCAGCGTCGCCACCATGTCGGCCGCGATCTCGCCCTCATAGAAGGCACGGGCACCCTTCTCGCCGATGGCCCTCAGCGTCCGGCCCAGTTCCGGCTGGACGAATTTGTGCCCGATGGACGGCGCCATACCGTCCAGCAGGAAGCGCCGGGCGGAGGCCGGATGGCCGCGCAGCTTCTCCGCCGCCGCAGCCCAATCCGCCGCGACGCGAGCATGGACGGGCCAGCCCTCCTCGGCGCAGCGGATCGCCGGGCGGAGCAACGCGCCGAGCTCCTTCCGGCCGAAGGTCTTGTTCAGCAGCTCCCAGGCCGAGATGGCGCCCGGGATGGTCACCACATGCGGGGAGGTGTTGACCAACCTATCCACTCCGCGCGCCCGCAGCGCCTCCGGCGTCGCCGCGGCCGGGGCACGGCCGGAGCCGTTGATGGCGACCACCTTGCCCGTGCCGGCCGGGGCGTAGAGGCAGAAGCAGTCGCCGCCGATGCCGGTGCTCTGCGGCTCCACCACGCCGAGGACAGCGACTGCGGCGATGGCCGCATCCAGCGCGTTGCCACCGGCCTTCAGCACGTCCAGCGCCGTCAGAGTGGCGATCGGCATGGAAGTGGCGGCCATGCCGCGCGTCGCATAGACCGCGCTGCGGCCGGGGGCGTGGAAATCGCGCTTCATCGTGGCCTCGGCTCCGTTCACTGGCTGCGGATCCGGCCGCCATGGGAGATGGACCGGATCCCCTCCGGGCCGTTGTCTGGCCCTTACACCCTCCTCTGGCATGGCGGGGCCCCGCCGGCAACCCGACCCCTTCCCTGCCCCCCTCCGCCGGGCTATGCCGCCGCATGGCCGAGTGCGTCACCATCGCCGATTTCGAGAAGGTCGAGATCCGGGTCGGGACCGTCGTGGATGCCCAACCCTTCCCAGAGGCCCAGAAGCCCGCGATCAAGCTCTGGATCGATTTCGGCGGGGCCATTGGGGTAAAGCGGTCCTCCGCGCAACTCACGGTGCATTATCTGCCGGACCGGCTGATCGGCCGGCAGGTGCTTGCGGTGGTGAATTTCCCGCCGCGCCAGATCGGGAGCTTCACCAGCGAGGTACTCGTGCTTGGCGTGCCGGACGAGAACGGTGCCGTGGTCCTTTTGCGGCCGGACCTGCAAGTGCCGAATGGCGGACGAATGTTCTGATGATGACGAGTTCCTCTCCGCGCTACTACACGGTCGGCTGGGATCAACTGCACCGGGATTCCAAGGCGCTGGCTTGGCGGCTGGTGGAGCGCGGCGCCTTCCACGGCGTCTGCGCCATCACCCGCGGCGGGCTGATCCCGGCGGCCATCGTGGCGCGGGAGCTGGAATGCCGTATCATCGAGACGGTCTCCGTCGTCACCTATGACGAGGAGACGCGCGGCAAGCCGCAGGTGATGAAGCCCCCCGCCGCGGCCGGGGATGGCGAGGGCTGGCTGCTGGTGGACGACCTGGTGGATACCGGCACCACCGCGCGGATCGTGCGCGGCCTGCTGCCCAAGGCGCATTTCGCCACGGTCTATGCCAAGCCGGCCGGCAAGCCCCTGGTGGACACCTTCATCACCGAGGTCAGCCAGGACACCTGGATCCTGTTCCCCTGGGATACCGAGGCCCAGTTCATCCCGCCCATTGCCCGGAACAAGTCGGGAAAGTAGGGCACCCGCCACCACGCCAAGCGGTCATTCGGCCGTCCCGGTCGCCTCCTCTCGGCTCGCCAGGACCTTGTCCACGCGGCGGCCGTCCATGTCCAGGATCTCGAAGCGCCAGCCGGCCCAGACGATGCGGTCGCCCTCCCGCGGTACGCGCTGCAGCAGGGCAAGCATCAGTCCGGCGACGGTGTGATAGGTGCCCTGATAAGGCAAGGGCGGCAGGTCGAGCTGGGCGCGCAGTTCGTCGCTTGGCATCATCCCGTCCAGCAGCAGGCTGCCATCGGCGCGGCGCACCGCCCCTTCCGGCTCCTCCGGCTCCTCCTGCGGGCCGATCTCGCCGATGATGGCCTCCAGCAGGTCGGAGGCGGTCACCACCCCCTCGAAGCTGCCGTATTCGTCGAGCACCAGGGCGATGCCGAGCGGGTCGTGCCGCATCCGTTCCAGCGCATCCAGCGCCGACAGGTTGTCCGGCAACACCAGCGGCTGGCGCAGGGCCTTGGCCAGCGACAGCTTCTCGCCCGCCAGCGCCTGATCCAGCAATTCCTTCGCCGCCACCACGCCGACCACATTGTCGATCCGCCGCTCCGCCACCACGAAGCGGGTGACGGAATGCTCCTTCACCGCCGCGGCGATCTCCTCTTGCGAGGCGTTGCGCTCGATCCAGGCGACGTCGTTCCGCGGCGTCATCAGCGCGCGCACCGGCTTGTCCGCCAGGCGCAGCACGCGCTCGATCATGTGGCGCTCCTCGCGCTCCAGCGCGCCGGTCTCGGCGCCTTCCGCGACGACCGCCTTCACCTCCTCCTCCGTCACCGACTGATCCAGCGGGCGGTGCGCGCCAAACAGCCGCAGCACCAGGGTGGAGGATTGGGACATCACCCAGACAACCGGCGCGCTGATCCGTGCCAGCCAGGACAGCGGCCGAGCAACGATGACGGCGATGCGCTCCGGGTCGCGCAGGGCCATCTGCTTCGGCACCAGCTCGCCCAGGATGAGGTTGGCATAGGTGATGGCAATGACGACCAGGGCGAAGGAAAGCTGGCCTGCCATCGTCGCCAGGCCCGGTACGCGCCCCAGCAGCTCGCCGAGCGGCCCGGCGAGGCGGGCACCGCCGAAGACGCCGGCCAGGATGCCGACCAGGGTGATGCCCACCTGCACGGTCGGCAGGAAGCGCTGCGGATCATCCGCCAGCATCAGGGCCACGCCGGCGCCGACGCTGCCTTGCCGCTGCAGCACCTGCAGCCGGCCCCGGCGGGCCGAGACGATGGCCAGCTCGCTCATCGCGAAGACCCCGTTCAGTGCCACCAGCACGAGGATGATCGCGATCTCCAACCCGATCGACATGGAGGCTCCTCTTGTTCGGAGGCGCTTTTACGCCGGCGCAGCCAGGACGCGGTAGCCGCCCGCCGGGCGGTGGGCAAACAATCACGTTCGCGCGACCCGCACCGTCATGGGAGGCCATGCGCCGGTCCCACCGGCCGGGTGGCCGGAGATTCGGGTGGCGCGGGCCCGCTCGATGGTTAATAAATAGTCAATATTTCGCCTGAGGACCGTTGATGAACCCGCCAGCCAGCCCCTGCCCGCTCCTCCCCTTCCCGGAACGGGCCGGAAACCGGCTGCGCCTTGCCCTCCGCCGGCTGGATGCGGCCCTGTGCGAGCAGCGCGAAGCGGTTGCCGGGTTGCGTGCCGAACTGACCTCGCTCACCGGCGCGCTGGCCAATCTGGAGACCTCGCTGCACGGCTATCAGGGGGCGCTCGGCCACGCGGCCGCCGCCCTGGACCACGCCGCCCTGGAAGCCCATCGGCTGGAACGGAGGGCGGAGGCCATGCAAGGCCTCTGCCGCGCCTGACAAGCGGCCGGGCGCTGGCGAGACGGTCCCGGCCGCCGCATGCTGCTGCCCTCCACCGCCCCCGGCAGCCCGGATGCCGGCGAGTCGGCCGGGCGGGAACGCGACCGGAGCGCCGCCGCATGACCCATTCCCTGATCGCCAAATTCCGCCGTGCCCGCGTGGTGCCGGTGGTCCGCACCAGCACCGCAGCCCTGGCCGCGACCGCCGTCGAATGGTTGCGCGAGGCTGGATTCCGCATCTTCGAGATCACCATGACCGTGCCGGAGGCGCCAGCGCTGATCCGTGGCCTCGCCGCGCAGCCGGACCTGCTGGTCGGCGCCGGCACCGTGCCGGATGTAGCGGGTGCGGAGGCATGCCTGGCCGCCGGGGCACGCTTTTTGGTGACGCCCTGGGTGGATCCGGCCGTCATTGCCGCTGCACGCTCCGCCGGGGCCTGTGCCATGGCCGGCGCGATGACGCCCACGGAGATCCGCGCTGCACTCGCGGCAGGGGCGCATGTGGTGAAGATCTTCCCGGCAGGCTCCGTCGGCGGGCCGGCGCATATCCGGGCGCTGCGGGCGGTCTTTCCCGGCGTGCCCTTCTGCCCGACCGGCGGCGTAGATGCCGGCAATGCGTCCGCCTATCTGGAAGCCGGCGCCGCCTTTGTCGGCATCGGCGGCAGGCTGGTGGACGAGGCCCGAATCGCCGCCGGCGACAAGCCTGCGATCCAGCGCGCGGCGCGCGACGCGCTCGGCCTGATGGAGGCGTGAGCCGCACCATGCCGGACATCCTTTGCATGGGCGAACCCATGCTCGAATTCAACCGGTTGCCGCCCGGGCCGGATGGCCGCGTGCTGTACCTGGAGGGCCATGGCGGCGACACCAGCAACGCCGCCATCGCCGCGGCGCGCAGCGGCGCAAGCGTGGGCTACATCACCGCCATCGGCCAGGATGCGCCGGGCGACAGCTTCATGGCGCTCTGGCAGCGGGAGGGCGTGGATACCGCCACCGTGCGTCGCGACCCGGAAGCGCCGACCGGGATATACTGCGTCACGCATGACGCGGACGGGCACCGTTTCACCTTCTACCGCAGCGGCAGTGCCGCCAGCCGCTACCGGGCGCAGGAGGTGCCGGAGGCGGCGATCCGCGGCGCGAAGTTCCTGCATGTCTCCGGGATCAGCCAGGCGATCTCCGCCAGCGCCTGCGATGCGGTGTTCCATGCGATCGCGGTAGCGAAGGCGGCCGGGGTACGGGTTTCCTACGACACCAATCTGCGCCTCTCGCTCTGGCCGGCGGCGCGGGCGGCAGCGGTGATCCACGCAGCGCTGGCGCGGGCGGATCTCGCCTTCCCCTCGATCGAGGATGCGCGGGCGCTGACCGGACTCAAGGATGCGGAGGCAATCGCCGATTTCTACTTGCGCCTGGGCTGCCCGCTGGTGCTGCTGAAATTGGGTCCGGAAGGCGTGCTGGCGGCGACGCCGGAGCGCCGGGAGCGAATCCCCGGGTTCCGGGTGCAGGCGGTGGATGCGACCGGCGCGGGCGACGTCTTTGCCGGCACCTTCCTGGCCCGCAGCGTCGCCGGCGACGATCCCTTTGCCGCTGCACGCTACGCCAATGCCGCGGCGGCACTGTCTACCACCGGCTATGGCGCCGTCGCCCCCATCCCGCACCGCGAGGCGGTGGAGGCGCTGCTCCGCACCGCCGGGTGATGGCGCAGGGGAAGACTCTCCTTTTCGTTTACCCGCCGTGGCGCGAAGGGTAACGGTAGCGGTATGCCCCGCATCCGGATGCTGCCCCTGCTGCTGCCCTGCCTGCTCGCTGCCTGCAATGAGCGTGCGCCGGTAACGGCCACACCCCCGCAGGACTTGCGGGGAATCATGGAGCAGGGTGCCACCATCGGCATGCTAACGCGCGCCGCCTTCGTCTGCGGCACCGCCCTGCCGATGCAGGTGCAGGACCGCGCGGCCAGGATCGAGGCAGTGGTGATCAGGATCCAGGAGCGGCAGGGCGGGCTTGCCGCGCGCGATGCCTTCCTGCACTCGCTGCAGCCGCCCGATTTCGGCCCGCGCCAGCGCGGCCGCGCCGCCTGGTGTGAGGCCCGCCGTGCCGAGATCGCGCGCATGGACATGCTGCTCAGCGGGCCAGAGGGCGCCGCGCTGGTGCAGCAGGTCGAGGCGGCGCTGCGATAGCCTGGATCCGGACCGGCCTGCCATGACCGGTCCGATCCGCACAGTTCCCGCAAAGTCCCGCGCGCTCCACCCAGGCCGGTCGCGGTCTAACGGTTGGCACCCGGACGTAGACGCAGGTTCGGGCGGAGATTGGTGAAGGGCAGCACCGCCGGATCGGCCACGACCGGACCGGGCGCGGCGACGACGATCACCTTCTCCGCGATCGGCTGGAAATGCGCGCGGAAATGCACGCTGGACTTCACGGCGACGATCTTCTGCTGCGCGGGCTCCACGCCGATATGAGTGAAGAGCGCCTGGTCCGACGCCTGCATCTTGCGCGACACGACGATGACCCGCACGCCGGAGGAGACGCGAATCAGCGCCGTCGGCCCAAGATCGGCCGGATTGCCTTTCCCCATCGGGCCGGTACAGGTGAATCGGCCGTTGGTCAGCCGCTCCACCGTAGCGGTGACGGAGAGCGGCGCGCCGTCGCTCTTACCGCCGAGGGAGAGGTTCAGCACCGCGCCCTCCCCCGCCGCATGGCAGGCGGCAGCGCTCTCCGCATCATTGATCAGGCCGAGCACGGCGCCCTGCGCATCCTGACGGATGAGTTCCGCCAGCAGGCCGGTGGTGTCGCCATGACCGCCGCCGCCCGGATTGTCCTGCGTATCCGCCATGACGACGGGACGGGTGGCAGAGCGGGAAAGCGCGATGGCCTCGGCCACGCCCTCCGCCGCAGAGAGGACGCCGCCGGCGAATTCCGTCTCCCGCGCATCCATGTAGGATTTGAGCGCATCGGCAGCGGCATCGGCGGCGTCCTGCGTCTCGGCGAAGGCGGCGATGGCGACGCCGCAGCCGGGGAAATCCGCATAGGGGAAGCCGAAGCAGAAGGCGAGTTCGGCGGCGCCGTGCTGCTCCGCCAAGCGGGCACGTTCCTCCAGCACCCCACTCATCGGCGGGGCCAGAGTGCACTGCATGGTCAGCGGGATGAGGAAATCCACCTGGCGGAAAGCCTTCGCCCAGGGGCGGCCGCGGCGGATGCGCTCCAGCAGCAGGCGCATCGCCTGAGCGCCGGCGGGCTTCATGTCCACATGCGGATAGGTGCGGTAGGGGACCAGCACATCGGCGTACTCGACCATTTGCGCCGTCATGTTGGCATGCGGGTCGAGGCTGGCGGCGATGGGCAGGTCCGGCCCCACCACGGCGCGAATGCGGCGCAGCAGCTCGCCTTCCGCATCGTCGAAGCCGAGCGCCACCATGGCGCCGTGCAATTCGAGATAGACGCCATCCAGCGGCCCGGCCTGCAGCGCATCCGACAGCGTCGCGACCATCAGCGCGGCGATGCGCTCGAAGGCTTCGGTGGTGACGGGGCCGGCAGGGTTGGCGAAGGCCCAGGTCAGCGGCGCGATCTCGATGCCATTCTCCTCCGCGACGGCAATGGCACCGGCGCAAGGGACGGAGGTGGAGCGCAGCGTCTCCACAAGCGTCGCTGGGCGCTGCAGCGGCGGGAAGCCGCCGGGCTGAAGGAATTCGCGCCAGCCGGTGGGCAGCGGGGCGAAGGAATGGCTCTCGTGCTGGAAGCCGCCGATGGCGATGCGCATTGTGTCTTAGTCCTTGACCAGGCCGGCCGTCGCCAGGACCGCATCGGCCAGCACCTGGAGGCCGGCCTCGGCCCATGCCGGGGTGATGCTCTCGGCCTCATTGTGGCTGATGCCGCCATGGCAGGGGGTGAAGAGCATCACCGTCGGCACACGGCGCGCCATATAGACCGCGTCATGCCCGATGCCGGTGGGGATGTCTCGCCAGCGAAGCCCGCGTGCCGTCGCGGCATCGCGGCAGCGCTGCACCAGCACCGGATCGAAGGGCGTCAGCGGCGAGTGCCAGAAGGGCGCGACCGTGGCCTTCACTTTGCGCGCGGCGGCAACGGCGGCGGCGCGGGCGGCGAGCTCCTGCCCCATCCATTCCAGTTTCGCCGGATCGCCATGCCGCATATCCACGCTGAACCAGACACGGGAGGGGCAGACATTCCGGCTGCCGGGATAGACCGTGACCTGGCCGACCGTGCCACGCCCCGCCTCCCCGGTTTCGCTGACGGCAGCGAGCGCGATCTCCTCCACGGCCGAGATCAGCGGCGCCGCAGCCATCATTGCATCGCGGCGATAGGCCATGGAGGAGCCGCCATGCGCCTCCTCCCCCTCAACCGTCACCTCGAACCAGGACTGGGCAAGGGCATGGGTGACGACGCCGAGATCGAAACCCTCATTCTCCAGCACGGGGCCCTGTTCGATATGGATCTCGAAATAGGCGCCCACCTTCTGGAGATCGGTAGGGTCGGCGCTGCCCTGCCAGCCGATGCGTCGCAGCTCCTCTCCGAAGACGGCGCCATCGGGGGCGGTCTTGGCCAGCACCTCGGCCTCCGGGAAGATCCCCATGGCGACGCCGCTGCCCATCATGGGCGGTGAGAAGCGGGCGCCTTCCTCATTGGTCCAGTTGATGAGCAACAGCGGCGCCTCGGTCTCCGCCCCGGCCTCGTGCAGGGCACGCATAACCTCAAGGCCCGCGAGCACGCCGAGCACGCCATCGAATTTGCCGCCTGTCGGCTGGGTATCCAGATGGCTGCCGATGGCGACCGGCGGGCGCGAGGGATCGCGACCTTCCCGGCGGAAGACCATGTTGCCGACGCGGTCCACCGTCAGCGTCAGCCTGCAGGCTTCGCCCCATCTCTGGAACAGGCGGCGGCCTTCGGCATCCAGATCGGTCAGCGTCTGCCGGTTGCAGCCGCCCTTTGGCGTGGCGCCGATCTTCGCCATCTCCATCAGGCTGTCCCAGAGGCGGGCGCCCGAAACGGGCAAGTTGGAGGCGCTCATCGGCTCAGACCTTTTCTACCCCGCACCACTCCGCCATGGTCAGGGCGATGGTACGGGTGATGCCGTGCATGCTCTCCAGGCCCACATTCTCGTCGATGCCATGGATGTCCTGCGCATCCGGGCCGAAGCAGGCGACGGGCGTGTTCTGGTAGAGGACGAAATGCCGGCCATCGGTCAGGCCTGTCGCGGGATAGTCCCGCAGCGATCCGCCTGTGACCTCCGCATAGCTGCGCCGGGCCAATTGCACGATCGCCGCATCGGTATCGAAGATGCAGGGATCGGCCATGAAGCCTTTGAATTCCAGCTTCACCTGGGCGCCGCGCAGGCGTTCGTGCTTCGCCGCCTCGGCGACCAGGCGTTCGATATCCGCCTTGGTCTGCGCCGCGGTGTAGCCCATCATCACGCCGACGCGCATGCCGATGCGGGCGCGAGTCGGCACGCTGCTATTCCACTCGCCGCCCTCGATGGTGCCGAAATTCACGTTCACCGGGTGGTTCAGGCCGCGGAAGGCAGGGTGGATGCGCTCCGCACGGTTCATCTCCCGCTCATAGTCCTTGAAGGCGGCGGCGATGATGTTGGCGGCCTCGATGGCATTCACGCCGGCCTGCATGTCCCGCACATGCGCCGGCCGGCCGCTGACCGTGACCCAGGCCCAGACCACGCCGACCTCCGCGGTGTAGAGCGCATCGACGCCTGGCCCGGGCTCTGGGATGATGACCGCATCCGTCCTGGGCAGCGCCAGCATGCAGGCAAGCGCGCCGTTGCCGGTGCATTCCTCCTCGATCACCGACTGCATCTGCACCTCGGCGGCAGGCTGCAGCCCAGCCAGGCGCATCGCCTTGAAGGCCATGCAGTAGGAGACGATGCCGGCCTTCATGTCGCCGGCGCCGCGGCCATACATCCGGCCGTTACGGATCTCCGGCTCATAGGGCGGTGTTGCCCACATGTCAGCGGCACCTTCCGGCACCACATCCACATGCCCCTGCAAGGCCAGGCTGCGACCCTTGCGCTGCTTCGGCTGATGCACCGCCGCGACATTGTCGCGGCCGTCGTAGGAGATCAGCGGCAGATCGGAAGAGCGTCGTGTAGGGAAAGAGTGTAGATCTCG
>CALGVL010000419.1 GCA_937930165.1 uncultured Acetobacteraceae bacterium | reverse complement strand
CGGGCCGGGTGGCGTGGGATGGTAGGTGAAGCGCTGCTCCTCCAGCGCCGCCACGCCCTGGTCGAGGATGCGCTCCGGCACCTCGATGCCTTGGCTGGCATAGATCTCGCGCAGCCGCTGCTTCAGCCTCGCCGCTCGCTGATCGGCGGACAATTCGCGCTCCACCAGCCGGTCGGCGTGGCGGAGCGTGTCCACCACATCCATCGCCAGCATGGTTTCGTCGAGCGGCGGCTCGCGCGGGGCGGCCGGCGCGGTCGTGTCAGGCGGCATTCGCGCTCACGGTTTGCGCCTCGCGCGCCAGACGGGCCAGGCGGCGCTTGCCATCCTCCACCGACTGGCGGATCTCCTCGCTGTTCTGGGTGGCCTGGCGGCGCATCTCCTCGATGATCTCGCGCGACCGTTCCTGATAGCTGACGACGGAATCGACCAGCTTCTTCACCGATTCCGCCCGGATGGTCGGGCCATAGCCGGCTTCCAGCGCCGCTTCCTGCACCTTGCCGCCGATCTCGGAGAGGGTCTCCAGACTCTTGTTCACCCCCTCCTTCATGCCTTCCAGCGTGCGGGTGCTTTCGGAGAGGCCGGTGAGGCCAGTGAAGCTGGCGGTCAGTGCGGTCAGCACCGCCTCATTGGTGGAGAAGAAGCTGACGGATTGCTGCCAGATCCGCTCCTTGGCGCTGGTGGTCTGCACCAGCCGCGCCATGATGACCTCGGAGGTGTTGTAGGAGATGGTCAGGTTGTCGGAGAGATCCTTGGCGATCTGGTAGCGCCCCTCTTCCTCCTGCAGGGCGCGCACGGCTTCGTCGCGGGCCAGTTCCAGCCGGGCGCGCTCGGCCGGTTCCGCATTCGCGGCGCCTTCCACGGTGCGGGAGGCGGCATCCACCTTCGCCTGTGCCTCGGCCAGCCGCGAGGCCGCGGTTTCCAACACTTCCAGCGCCATCACCTCGGCTTCCTTCAGCGCGCCGCGGAAGTCGCGATAGGCTTCCAGGATGCGGTGCTCGCGCTCGATCTGGTCCTTGGTGTCGCGCGAGACATCCAGATAGGTATGGCGGATCTTGTCGAAACGGTCGGCGATGTCGCCCCGCGTCACCTTCTGCCAGATGTTGGAGAGGCGTTCCATGGTGCTGATCCGGCCATCCTCCACCTGCCGTACCATCTCCCGCGCATCGTCGCGGATGGAGTTGAAGGAACTGGTGATGGTCTGGTAGCGGTCGCCGATCTCCATGGCCCTGATCTGCTCCCGCACCACCTCGTTGAAGGTGGTCGCCTGGTTCAGCACGCGCGCGATCAGCACCACGCGGTCCGGGTCCAGATCGCTGATGCGGGCAAGCAGGGCGGTGATGGGGCTTTCCTGCGCCCCGGTATCGGGCAGGGGCAGCCCCAGATCGCGCAGCGCGCCCATGGCCTTGTCGAGATAGCGCATGGGCTGCGCGACCGGGGGCTTCGCCTGCTTGGCCTGCGGCTGGTCCATGATGGCTCCCCTGCTCCCTGGAGACTGCCTGCGGTTACAGGGAGGATAGCTTTGCGGCCGCGCCGGTTCCGGCGAGATTCCCGGAAACCTTTGCGCGATTCCGCTGGCGATGCGGTATTGTGAAACCGCAGGGCTGCCGGCCCAGGGGGTGGGGCGGGTCAGGCGGCGCGGGGCGGCGTCCAGCTCTCGCGTTCGTTCAGCACTGCCGGGTCCATGCCCGCCAGCCGCTTGTAGCCCATGACGGTTGCCTCCAGTTCCGCCCGCGGCACGACATCCTCGATCCGGAGAAAGCCGTTCGGGGCGCGCTGGTGCGCCAGATCCATCACCCGGTCCGGCCCGTCGCCGCGATTGGCCTCCACCACCGCCGCCGTCGCCGGACGCCGCGCCGCCTCATAGGCGGCGAGCGCCGCCTCGATCCCCGGCACAGTGGCGAGCTGCAGCGCCAGCCAGCGCGCATCGAGGATTGCCTGGGAGGCACCGTTGGAGCCGATCGGGTACATCGGATGCGCGGCATCGCCGAGCAGGGTCACGCGCCCCTGCGTCCACCAGGGCAGCGGGTCGCGGTCCACCATGGGGAATTCATAGACCGCCTCGGTCGCCCGGATCAGCGCCGGCACGTCCAGCCAGGCGAAGCGCCAATCGGCGAAGAGGGGCAGGAAGTCCTCCACCTTGCCCGGCCGGTTCCAGTCCTCGCGCCGCCATTCATGATCGGTGGGGAAGCGCTTCTCGGCGATCCAATTGACGATGCTGCGCCCGTCCTCGGTGCTGCTGATCGGGTAGCAGACGAATTTCTGGTCGCGGTGCCCGGCCTGCACCATGCTCGCGCCGGTGCGGAAGGGGGGCGCGATGCTGACCGCGCGCCAGAGCAGGCAGCCATTCCATTTCGGTGGCCCCTCATCCGGGAAGAAGCTGGCGCGCACCGTGGAATGGATGCCATCCGCCGCCACCAACAGGTCGCCGCGCGCCGTGCCGCCATCGGCGAAGTGCGCGGTGACGCCGGCCGCATCCTGCCCGAACCCCACCAGCCGCCGCCCGGTGTGCAGGCGTGCCGCGCCGAGCCTTTCGCGCGCCGCCTCCCAAAGCAGCATCTGCAACCGGCCGCGATGGATCGAGTATTGCGGCCAGCGATAACCGGCGGCGAGGCCGCGCGGCTCCGCCCAGATCTCCTGGCCGAAGCGGTTGGCATAGACGAATTCCCGCGTCGCCACTCCGGTCGCTGCCAGGCGCTCTCCCAGGCCGAGTTCCGTCAGCTCCCGCACCGCATGCGGCTGCAGGTTGATGCCGACGCCGAGCGGCTTCACTTCCGCCGCGGCCTCGAAGACCTCGGCCTCGATGCCGGCCGCGTGCAGGGCCAGCGCCGTGGTCAGCCCACCGATGCCGCCGCCGATGATGATGACCCGCATGCGTCGCACCCTCCTTGCGCCGATTCTTCATGGGACGGACACTCCCCGCAAGCATCGGCAGGAGAAGGAGCGGAATGGACGGGATCGCCTCCGAATTCATAGGCGAGGTCCGCGTCACCGTTGGCCCGCCGCAAATTATCGGCGCCGGTCCCAAGGGCGAGCGGCGCATCGTCCCCATCCTCGCCGGCACCATCCAGGGGCCGCGCCTGAACGGCGAGGTCCTGCCCGGCGGCGCCGATGTCCAGCTGATCCGCAGCGACGGCGTCGCCGAGATCGTGGCGCGCTACACGCTGCGGCTCGGCGACGGCGCGTTGGTGCATGTGGTGAATCGCGGCCTGCGCACCGCGGCGCCGGAGGACATGGCGCGGCTGTTGCGCGGCGAGGCTGTGCCACCGGAACGGGTCTATTTCCGCACCACGCCGGCATTCGAGACGGCGGCGCCGCAGCATGCCTGGCTGATGCGCCGGATCTTCCTCGGCTTCGGCCAGCGCTTCCCGGATGCCGTGGCGATCCGGATCCACGCCGTCTGATTCCGGGGGCCACCCGATCCGGCGCATCGGCGATGTTCACAATGCCTGGGCCGGGGAGGTGCGGCTGGACCCGCCGGACGAGCGAAGCCCGGTCATCGCCCCGGAATTCGTCGGTACCAGTATCACCAGCGGCGGCGACGGCAGCGAGGTTCAACCCTCCACCGCCGCCATCCTGGCACGCAACCCGCATATCCGCTTCTTCAACAACCGCCGCGGCTACTGCCTGCACGAGGTGAACCCGGC
>CALGVL010000418.1 GCA_937930165.1 uncultured Acetobacteraceae bacterium | reverse complement strand
CCCCGCTTCCTCCGCCAGTACAAGATCCAGGAGGTCATCAAGCGCCGGCAGATCATGCTGGTGCAGGTCGTGAAGGAAGAGCGCGGCTCGAAGGGCGCGGCGCTGACGACCTACATCTCCCTCGCCGGCCGCTTCTCCGTGCTGATGCCGAACAGCCCGCGCGGCGGCGGCGTCTCCCGCAAGATCACCTCTGCCACCGACCGCAAGCGCCTGCGCGAGATCATCGACGAGCTGGGCCTGCCGGATGGCATGTCCCTCATCATCCGCACCGCCGGCGCGCAGCGGCCGAAGCCCGAGATCAAGCGCGACTGCGAGTACCTGCTGCGCCTCTGGGACAACATCCGGGAGCGCACACTGCAATCCACCGCCCCGGCGCTGATCTATGAGGAAGCGGACCTCATCAAGCGCTCCATCCGCGACGTCTTCTCCCGCGATGTCGAGGAAGTGCTGGTGGACGGCGAAGGCGCCTACCGGGAGGCGCGCGAGTTCATGCGTATGCTGATGCCGCAGCAGGCGCGCAAGATCCAGCTCTACCGCGACGGCGGACTCTTCGCCCGCTACCAGGTGGAGCAGCAGCTCGACGCCATTCACAGCCCGACTGTGCAGCTCCGCTCCGGCGGCTATCTGGTCATCAACCAGACCGAGGCGCTGGTCTCGATCGACGTGAACTCCGGCCGTTCGACGCGCGAGCGGCACATCGAGGACACGGCGCTGCGCACCAACCTGGAAGCGGCGGACGAAATCGCCCGGCAGCTCCGCCTGCGCGACCTCGCGGGGCTCATCGTCATCGACTTCATCGACATGGAGTCGAACAAGCACGACGCGATGGTGGAGCGCCGGCTGAAGGAGGCGCTGAAGCAGGACCGCGCCCGCATCCAGGTGGGCCGCATCAGCCATTTCGGCCTGCTGGAGATGAGCCGCCAGCGGCTGCGCCCCAGCCTGGCGGAGACCACCTTCGTCACCTGCCCGCACTGCCAGGGCCGCGGCCAGGTCCGCAGCGTGGAGAGCGCCGCCCTCGCCGTGCTGCGCGCCATCGAGGAGGAGGGCGCCAAGCGACGCGCCGCCGAGATCGCGGTGCATGTGGCGGCGCCGGTCGCGCTCTACCTCCTGAACCGCAAGCGCGACCGCCTGGCGCAGATCGAGGCGCGCTTCGGCATGGCGGTGATGTTCGAACCGGACGATACCCTGCTGCCGCCGGCCGTCCGCATCGAGCGCGTGCGCGCCGCCGAGCCGGGCCAGCGTGCCGCCGAGGCCATGCCCGCCGCGCTGCGCATGGACTACGCGCCGGAGCCCGAGCCGGCCGAGGAGGAGGCCGAGGCAGAAGCGGAAGCCGAAGCAGAAGCCGAGGCCGAAGCCGAGGTGCAGGCCCCCGCCCGGCCGAATGGCGAGGCCGCCGCCGAGGGCGAGGCGCATCGCCGCAAGCGCCGCCGCCGTCGCCGTCGCGGCGGCAACGGCGCCCGGCCCGAGGCAGGCGCGGCGCCGGAGGCCGCCGAGGGCGAATTCGAGGCGGAGGGTGAGGAGGAGGCCGAGGCTGCCGCACCACCGGCCGAGCCGCCGCAGGAACCCGCCATGGCCGAGGGCGAGGAGGCCGAAGCCGGCGAGGAGACTGCCGGCGAGGCCACGGCCGAGGAGGAGGCGCCCGGCCCGCGCCGCCGCCGCCGCCGCCGTGGCCGTGGCGCCGCCGCGCCGCGCCCTGAGGGCGGCGAGGCCGAGCCGGAGCCTGCCTGGGCCGCCGAGCCGCCGCGCTACACCGGCCCCACCCCGGCCGATCCCTTTGCCGGCCAGGTGGACGACATCCTCGCCGCGATGGAGGCCGCCGAGGCGGCGGCCGAGGCCGCTGCCAGCCGTCGCTCCCGCCCCTCTGCCCCGCCGACGCCGGAGCTGGAGCCGGCGGAGCCGGAAGCGGCAACCGCGGCCGAGGCCGAGCCTGCCCTGGTGGCAGCCGGGACCGCCCCGGCCACGGAGGAGGCCGTGCCCTCCGCGGCGGAGCCGCCGGCCGTCGCCGAGCCGGCCATCGCCCCGCCCCCGGCGCCCGAGCCCGTCCCCGCGCCTGCGGAGCCGGTCGCGCATCCTGCCGCCGATGCCCCGGCCATCGCCCCGGCCCCGGCGCCCGAGCCCATCCCCGCGCCCGCGGAGCCGGTCGTGCATCCCGCCGCCGACGCCCCGGCCATCGCTCCGCCCCCGGCGCCGGAACCCGAGCCAGAGCCACAGCCCGCCCCAATGGAGGCCGCGCCCGCGCAGCCCGCGCGTGCCGAACCCATCCAGGGCCCAGCCATTCTGCCGAAGCGCGTCGAGGAGCTGGACCAGACCACGCCGCGCCGCCGCGGCTGGTGGAGCCGCTGACCTGATGCCCGCCCGCGGCGGCCGCCGCGGGCGGGGTCAGCCCGCCTTCCGGCGCGGCGGTGCGTCCGCTCCGGTCAGGTAGCCGGCGAGCCCCAGCGCCAGGGCCGCCGCCAGGGTGGCGAAGGCGATCGGCCAGGCGGCGCCCTCCGGCGCCAACGCCACCGCCCAGCCGGTCAGGGCCGGCAGGGCTGCGCTGCCCGCAGTCTGCGCCAGATTGACCGTGGTGGCCCCGCGCCCGACCAGATGGTCCGGGAAGAGCGACCGCCCATGCGCCACCACCACGACCGGATAGGTGGAGAACAGGCAGAGCAGCATCAGCAGCCCGATCGCCACCGCCAGCGGCGGCTTCGGCCAGAGGGCGAGCGCCAGCAGCACCAGCACCACGATGGCAGCCATGCCTGCCACCAGCCATTTTCGCGTGTTCAGCCAGCGCTCCAGCTCCCCCACGCCGAGCAGCCCGACCGAGAGCATCAAGCCCATGGCCAGCAGCACCGCGCCGCGCGGACCCGGAGCCAGGCCATGCACCTCAGCCAGATAAGGGCCGGCCCAGACCGCCAGCACCGTCGCCATGCAGGCATAGCCGACGAAATGCATGGACAGCACCGGCAGCAGCCCCGGCGTGCGCCAGACCGTGAACTGACCGCGCAGCGCCGCCGCCAGGGTCTCGGGCGGGCGGAAGGGCGGCGGGCGGTCCGGCGGATCGTCCCGCACCCAGCGCCACCACAGTATGCCGAGCGCCAGGGTCAGCGCGCCGGACAGGGCATAGGCGCCGCGCCAACCCAACAGGCCGGCCACTGCGGCGAAGGGCGCGCCTGCCAGCAGGATGCCGGCCTGGCTGAGCGCGAAGACACGGGCCAGCGCCGTCGTCAGCCCCTCCCCCGCATGCCAGCGGGCGCAGAGCACCACGCTGGCCATGAAACTGGCGGCGCAGCCGAGGCCGAGCAGGAAGCGCCCGGCCAGGAACCAATCCGCATCCGGGGCCAGGGCCTGAGCGAGGGAGCCCAGCGCGGCGGGCAGGACCAGCAGGGCGACGGTCAGCCGCGGCCCGATCCGGTCCAGCGCCAGCCCCACAGGGATCTGCGCCAGGCCGAGCGCCAGGAAGAAGGCACCATTCGCCGCCCCCAGCAGCCCCAGCCCGGTGCCAAGATCCGCCGCCAGCTCCGGCCCCACCACGCCCAGCGCGGCGCGGTGGAACTGGCTGGCGCCGGTCATCAGCATCAGCGCCAGCAGCAGGCGCGTGGCGGCGCTCAGGCGCGGCATCGCGCGTGTGCCGGCCAGTGCGGGCCGGGAGGATGAGTCCGGCATCATGCCAGCCGGATCCCGAGGGCCTCGCCGAGCTGCCGCGCCCCCTCCGGCGTCACCCGCAGCCGGCGCCGCGCCAGCGGATCGGTCGTGCCCTGCGGCGGCAGCCGGCCGAGCCAGTGCCGCCGCAGGCAGCAGGCGGCGATCTCCCGTCCCAGCCCACCGGCCAGATGCGGCCGCCGTTCCGACCAATCCATGCAGTCACAGGCGAAGCGCCGGGCGCGACAGGCCGCCGGCAGGTCAACGCCAAGCCCGCCCAGCCCCGCCTCCCCGGCCGGCGTCGCAGAGCAGCCGCCAGCGGTGGGGGCGATCCACTCCCGCTCCACCAGCGCCGCATGCAGCGCCACGCCGAGCCGCCCAGCCAGGTGGTCGTAGCAGAGCCGCGCCGTGCGGAATTCCTCGCCATGCGGCCAGCGCCGCGTCGGGGTGACGGAGAGGGTCAGCCCGCCCAGCATCTCGATCGCCGCCGCTACCTCCTCGGAGGCCAGGCGGTGGTAGCGATGCCGCCCCTGCCGGTGAACCGTGACCAGCCCGCCCTCCACCAGCCGCGCCAGATGCGCGCTGGCGGTGGGTGCGGCGATTCCGGCGATGCGGGCAAGCTCACCGGCCGTCAGTGCCTCCCCGCCCAGCAGGGCCTGGAGCATGGCGGCGCGGGCGGGGTCGCCGAGGAGCGAGGCAAGGCTGGCGAAGGCGGCGGGAGTCGGCATGGCAGGACCATAGCAGCCCATCATGGCCAATGGCTTCGTCATCGGGCGAAGGACAAGCCGGGGGCCGCATGCCAGTCTGCATCGGAAGGAGGCAGCGATGATCGCCGTGATCTTCGAGGTGGAACCTGCCGAGGGCCGGTTCGACGAATATCTGGACCATGCCGCGCGGCTCCGG
This sequence comes from uncultured Acetobacteraceae bacterium, assembly GCA_937930165.1. Lineage (GTDB taxonomy): Bacteria > Pseudomonadota > Alphaproteobacteria > Acetobacterales > Acetobacteraceae > CALGVL01. The sequence goes on along the minus strand of CALGVL010000418.1, from coordinate 4,383 downwards.
CCCGAGCTGGAGAAGATGCCCGGCTTCATCTCCGTGGAGCGTTTCCGCAGCATCACCAACCCGGCGAAGCTGCTCTCCCTCTCCTTCTGGGAGGACGAGGCAGCGGTGGCCCGCTGGCGCAACCACCCTCTGCACCGCGAAACCCAGGCGGCGGGCCGGGATGGGATCTTCGCCGGCTACCGGCTGCGCGTCGCCGCCGTGCTGCGCGACTACGAGATGACCGAGCGGCGGGAACAGGCGCCGGCGGATTCCCGCGCCCGGCACGGCGCCTGAGGGGGAGCCCCGCCGCCTCTGCCGGTGGGTGCGGTCGCCGGGATGCGCCCCGTCGGGGCACCCCTCTCCGTCAGCCCCCGGTGCGGCGCAGCCAAGCCTGCAGCCGCGCCGCCGCCTCCGCCACATCCGCTTCCGGGGCGCAGTAGCTGAGGCGGAGGAAACGGCTGCCGCGGTCACGGTCGAAATCCACGCCCGGCGTCGCGGCGATGCCGGCCTCGGCCAGCATGCGGGCGCAGAATTCGGGGCTGTCATTGGTCAGGTGGCCGATATCGGCCCAGAGATAAAAGGCGCCATCCGCCGGGGAGAGCCGGTCCAGCCCCACCCCCGGCAATTCCTGCAGCAGCAGGTCGCGATTGCGCCGGTAGCGGGCGCGGTTCTCCTCCAGTTCCGGGATGCAGTCGAAGGCGGCCTCCGCCGCTACCTGCGAGACATGCGGGGCACTGATGAACATGTTCTGCGCCAGGCATTCCACCGGGCGGAGCAGATCTTCCGGCAGCAGCAGCCAGCCGATGCGCCAGCCGGTCATGCTGAAATACTTGCTGAAGCTGTTCACCACCACGGCGCTGCCGGAGAAGGCGGCGGCGGTCGCCTCCTTCACCTCGCCATAGGTCAGACCGTGATAGATCTCGTCGGAGATCAGGCGGACGCCATTGGCCTCGCACCAGCGGGCGATGGCGGCAAGGTCCTCCGGCGGTAGCATGGTGCCGGCAGGGTTGCAGGGGCTGGCGATGATGAGCCCCTCCGGCCGCGGGTCCAGCCTCTCCAGCATCGCCACCGTGGGCTGGAAGCGGGTGGAGGCGTCGCAGGGCAGCAGCACCGGCCGCATGCCGAGCGCGGTCAGGATATTCGCATAGGGCGGGTAGAAGGGCGCCGCCATGGCCACCGCATCGCCCGGATCGAAGGCCGCCAGGAAGGCCAGCGGGAAGGCGCCGGAGGCGCCCACCGTCACCGCGATCCGCGCCGCCGGCACCGCCAGGCCGTAGCGATCGGCGTAATGCCGCGCGATCCGCTCCCGCAGGCTGCGCAGGCCGAAGGCTTCGGTGTAGCCCATGGGCTCGCCGGCCTGGAGGGCGCGGATGGCGGCCTCCGCCGCGCCGCGCGGGGCGCCGGTGCCGGGCTGGCCGACCTCCATGCGGATCACCCCCGGCGCGCCCGGCGGCAACGAGGCGGCCCGGGCATTGGCCGCGGCGATCACATCCATCACCAGGAAGGGCGGCGCCTCCGCCCCGCGGCCCGTCTTCAGTGCCATTCGCTAGTCCACCGCCCCCAAAGCGACGCCCGTGCCCCGCGGATCCGTCAACGCACTGCAGCGATCCGGGTAGCCGGGCAGGTAGTTGAGGCAGACGCCCATCTGCGTCCGCCCCGGCTCCGGCCTGCCCTGCTCCAGTGCCTCGGCCGGGGCCAGGTTACGCAGCAAATGCAGCGCCGCCGGCCCGGCCGTGGAGATCGGCGCCGTCTGCTGGCCGGAAGAGGCGACCGCCAGCCGGAAGGCCCGGATATTCGGGTTGAAAGCGATGGCCGCCGAGAGCAGCGGCGGCTGCACCCCCCCGATCCCCGGCGCCGCCCCCAGCAGGAAGCCCATCCCCGGAGCCATGCGCCCGGTGCCGAACAGGTTGTCCAGGGTGAAGGCGCAAGAGACGGCGGTGCCGGTCCGGTCGAAGACGGTCAGCCCGGCCGAGGCCGGCAGGGGACCGAGGCCGCCTCCCTGCGGCAGATTCTCCGCGGTCAGATAGGCGCGCGGATCGCCACCCCTCTCCCGCCAGGCGCCGACGGCGGCAAGGCCGCGCGCCGCTGCCTCCTCCAGCCCCAGCCCGGCCTGCAGGGCGGTGAAGCCGGCCGCCGCCGCCAGCCCTCCATCGGCCGGGGGCGGCAGGAAGGCGATCTGGTCGCCGCCGCGTGCCGGCAGGATCAGGGGCTGGGTGACACTCGGCAGCGATGCCCGCAATTCCTCGAAGGTCAGATTGCCGCCGGCGAAGCGGGAAACCTCCGCCAGCCGCCGCGCCAGCGCGCCCTGGTGCAGGTCGCCGACCCCGGCGATGCGCAATTGCCCCAGCGTGCCCGCCAGTTCCGGCTGCAACAGCCGCTGCCCGGCCTGGAGCGGCCGGCCATCCGGCCCGGCAAAGACCGCCCGCGCCCCCGGATCGGCGAAGAGCGGCCCGGAAACCGCGGCCAGGTCGGCGGCCAGACCGCGGCTGACCTCCGTGCCGAAGCGGGCGAGCTGCTCGGCCGGGGCCATCAGCTCCTCGAAGGGCCGGCCGGGCTTCCGGGTGTGCAGGGCGAAGAGCCCGCGCGCGAGCATCGGCACCGCCGCCGGCCGGTCCGCGCCCGCCGGCACGCCGGACCGGGCGCCGGGCAGGAAGAGCACCGCCTCGGTCGCGCCCTTGGCCGGGTCGAAGACCAGGCAGGCGCCACCGCCGCCCAGGCCGACACGGGAAGGCAGCGTCACCGCCATGGTGAAGCCGGCCGCGACCGCGGCATCCACCGCCGTCCCTCCGGCCGAGAGCACGCTGCGCGCCGCCAGAGCCGCGGCCGGGTCCTCGGCCGCCACGCCACCCAGGAAGCCCCGGACGAAGCCGGGGCTGCCGGCAGGCGGGCCGCTGACGCCGAAGGGGGCGAGGATGCTGTCCACCGTCTGGCACCCGGCCAGGGAGAAGGCGGCCGCGAGCAGCGCCGCGCGGCGCAGGCCCCGCGCCAAGCCGCGCCCATTCGTTCCGGCAACCGCCCCTTGCCGCACCCGCGATTCGCGCCCCGGGCGATTCCACTCGGGGCGATCGCAGGCTAGAAGCCCTGCCATGCGGAAGGCGCTCGCCCTGTTCTCGGCGCTGCTAGTCATGCTCGCGTCCCTGGTCCCGGTCCTCATGTCCTTTGGGGCGCGGGCGCAGGGCGGGGGTGGCGCAGTGGTGACGGTGCGCGATGCGGAAACGGAAACCCTGCTCCGCAATCTTGCCCATCCCCTGTTCAGCGCCGCCGGTGTGGATCCCGCCCTGGTGCGCATCACGCTGATCCAGGCGCGGCCCATAAACGCCTTCGTGACGACCGGCAACCGCCTCTTCATCAACACCGGCCTGATCCAGCAGGCGGAAGGGGTGGGAGAGCTGATCGGCGTGCTGGCGCACGAGACCGGTCATATCGCCGGCGGCCATGTCTCCCGCCTGCCCGAGGAGATGCGCAACGCCATGATCCGCTCCATCGCCGGCATGCTGCTGGGCGGCGCGGCAGCCGCGGCGGGCGGGCGGAGCGGCGGCGGCGAGGCTGCCGGCGCCATCATGCTCGGCAGCCAGGCCATGGCGATGGGGGAACTCTACGCCTTCACGCGGGCCCAGGAGCAGGCGGCGGACCAGGCCGGCATGCTCTATCTGGACCGGCTGGGCTGGTCCGGCCGCGGGCTGGAGCGGCTGCTGACGCGGATGCAGGATCAGGAGCTCCTCTCCACAGCCCGGCAGGACCCGTATTTCCGAACCCACCCCCTGTCGCGGGACCGGCTGGAATTCGTGCAGGAATGGGTGGCCCGCAGCCGCGCGACGGAGAAGCCCTTCCCGCCGGCCTTCGAGGCCAGCTTCCGCATGGTCCGGGCCAAGCTGGACGGCTTCATCGACGCCCCGGCCACCACCTGGCGGCGCTATCCGGAAAGCGATACTTCCGCCCCGGCCCGCTATGCCCGCGCCATCGCGCAATATCGCTCCGGCCGGACGGATACGGCGCTCGGCATCCTGGAGAGCCTGATGCGGGAGCAGCCCACCAACCCCTGGCTGCGCGAATTGCAGGGCCAGATCCTGTTCGAGGCCGGGCGGGTGCGGGAGGCCATCGCGCCGCTGCGCGAGGCGGCGCGGCTGGTGCCGTCCCAGGCGCTGATCCGCCTCGCCCTCGGCCGTGCATTGCTGGAGGCGGGTGAGCCCGCACAACTTCGGGCTGCGGTGGAGGAGCTGGAAGCGAGCTTGCGGATCGAGCGCGACAACGCCTTCGCCTGGCGGCAGCTTGGCATCGCGCATGGCCGCCTGGGAGAGATGCCGCAGGCGGATCTGGCACTGGCCGAGGAGGCGATGCTGAAGGGCGACTACCCCACTGTGCGCTTCCGGGCCCGTCGGGCGGAGGAGGCGCTGCCCCCCGGCC
>CALGVL010000417.1 GCA_937930165.1 uncultured Acetobacteraceae bacterium | reverse complement strand
AAGCCACGCCGCGCCGGCGCGGCTTCGATGCGCGGGCCGCCCGTCTCCTCCCAGCGCAGCCGCAGCAGGCCGGCCTCGGCATCGATCCGCCAGGTGACGCTTAGCTGCCCGCCCGGGGCCGAGAGGGCGCCGTATTTCGTCGCATTGGTGGCCAGTTCATGCACCGCCATGGAAAGCGGCTGCGCCGCGGCGGGGGCGAGAGTGACCGCGGGGCCGTCTAGCCGGACCCGCTCGCCCGCCCCCTCGGCGGTGCCGAGGAAGGCCGAGAGCGCGCCTTCCAGCAGGGCGCGGAGGTCGGCGCCCTTCCAATGGCTCTCGGCCAGCAGGGTCTGCGCCCGCGCCACCGCGGCGATGCGGCCCTCCACCGCGCGGGCGAAGTCGGCAGGGTGCTCGGCGCGGGTCAGCCGGACCGCCGCCTGGACCACCGCCAGCGCGTTCTTGGCGCGATGGTCCACCTCCCGCGCCAGCAGGTCACGCCGCGCCTCGGCGCGCCGGCGGTCGGTCACGTCCTCCAGCATCAGGCTGGCGGCGACGGCCTCGCCCTTTCCCTCCGGCTCCCGCCGGATGGGCTGGAAATTGGCTACCCAGTAGCGGAAGTCGCCGGGCCCCGCCTCCGTCTCGCAGACCAGTTCCAGCCCGGTCACGGGCCTGGCCTCCGCGATGACGCGCCGGTGCGCCTTCTCCATCGGCTCCACCACCGCCGCTGGCAGGATCTCGCGCAGGCGGCGCCCGGCCTGCTCCCCGGCCGGCATGCCGAGAATGGCGCCGAGGCGCGCATTCATGCAGACCACCCGCCCCTGGCGGTCGATCAGCCCCAGGCCGACCGGCACCGATTCATAGATCGCATGGATTGCCGCCCTGGTCTGCTCCGCTTCCGCCTCGGCCTGCCGGCGCTCGGTGATGTCGAAGGTGACGCCTGCCGCGCGCAGGGGACGGCCGGTGGCCGGATCCCGCTCCGTCACCCGGCCCTGGGAGCGCAGCCAGCGGATGCGGCCGTCCGGCGTGATGATGCGGAACTCGACGGCGTCGAATTCTTCCTCGCCGGGCTGGCGGTGCATGGCGCGGAAGATGGTCGCTTCGGCACGCATGCGGTCCTCGGGATGCACGGCCGCCAGCACTGCCGCGCGGGTCGGGAGCGTGCCCGGGGTGCGGCCATAGAGTGCCTCGCGGCCCACCGAGCCCAGGACCGCGTCGGTTTCGACATCCCATTCCCAGGTGGCCATGCGGGCGGCTTCCAGCGCCAGGCGCAATTTCGCGTCGCTGGACGCCAGGGCGACGCGGCTTGCGTCCAATTCGGCATCGGGGAGGCGCAGTTCCTCGCCCGTCGCCTCGGCAGCCGCCATTTCGGCGAGTTCCCTTTGCGTTCTGGCGACCGCGGTGGCATCGGACTTGGCTTTGGGCACGGCGACTGTCGCCCCGGGCACGGCGTTGCTGAGCGGGAATTTGAGCAGGACGGCGGCGGAATGCAGCAGGAAAAACCGGCCCGGACCCGCACGACTCCCGGCGCTGCCCCCCGCCTTGGCCTTTGGTAGAAAGTCGGCGGTCGTTGGACCCACAAGCGGGCGAAAGGAATCTCCGGCGTCATGGAGCGGTTCTTCAGGCTCAGGGAACGCGGCACCACTCCGCGGCGGGAGGTGCTGGCGGGCGCCACCACCTTCCTCACCATGGCCTATATCATCGTGGTCAACCCTTCGATCCTCGCCCAGGCGGGCATCGACCAGGGCGCCGCCTTCGTCGCCACCTGCCTGGCCGCCGCCATCGGCTCGGCCCTGATGGGGCTGCTGGCGAATTTCCCGATCGCCATGGCGCCGGGGATGGGGCTGAACGCCTATTTCGCCTTTTCCGTGGTGCTGGGCCTCGGGGTTTCCTGGCAGGCGGCGCTGGGGGCGGTCTTCGTCTCGGGCTGCATCTTCCTGGCCGTCTCCCTGCTGCGCATCCGGGAATGGCTGATCAACGGCATCCCGCTCTCGCTGAAGCTCGGCATCGCGGCGGGGATCGGCTTCTTCCTCGGCCTGATCGGGCTCCGCGGCATGGGGCTGGTGGTGGCCAATCCGGCGACGCTGGTGGGCTTCGGCCCTCTCGGGGAGGTCTCAACACTGCTCGCCTGCCTGGGCTTCCTGCTGGTTGCCGGGCTTTCGGCGCGGCAGGTGCCGGGGGCGATCGTCATCGGCATCCTGGTCACGGCGGCGCTCGGCATCCCCTTCGGGCTGACGACCTTCCAGGGCGTGGTCAGCCTGCCACCCTCCCTGGCACCGACCTTCCTGCAGATGGATATCGGCGCGGCACTGGAGCTCGGCATCGCCGGCATCATCTTCACCTTCTTCCTGGTGGATCTGCTGGACAACACCGGCACCCTGATCGCCACCACCCATCGGGCGGGGCTGATGCGGCCGGACGGCACGGTGCCCAATCTCGGCCGGGCGCTGGTGGCGGATAGCGGCGGCGCCATCCTCGGCGCCGCGCTCGGGACCTCGACGACGGTGAGCTACATCGAGAGCGCGGCAGGCATTCAGGCCGGCGGGCGCACCGGGCTGACGGCGCTGACCGTCGCGGCGCTGTTCCTGCTGGCGCTGTTCCTGGCGCCGCTGGCCACCGCCGTCCCGGGCTTCGCGACGGCACCTGCCCTGGTCTTCGTCGCCTGCCTGATGGCGCAGGCGCTGCGCAGCCTGCAGTGGGACGACGCCACCGATTACGTGCCCGCGGTGATCACGGCGCTGTCGATGCCCTTCACCTTCTCCATCGCCACGGGCATCGGGCTGGGCTTCATCACTTATGCCGCGCTGAAGGTGGCGGCCGGGCGGAGCCAGGAGGTCAGCGGTGCCGTGTGGCTGATCGCCGCGCTCTGCGTGGTGAAATTCGCGGTGCAATGAGCGAGGTCTTCCTCAGCTTCGACAACGGGCCGGAGCCGGAGGCGACGCCCCTGGTGCTTGATGTCCTGGCGCGTCGCCGCATTCCGGCGATCTTCTTCGTGATCGGGGAGAAGCTGCGCGATCCGGCGCGCCGGGCCCTGGCGGAGCGGGCGCGGGCGGAAGGCCACCGCATCGGCAACCACACCCTGACGCATGGTGCGCCGCTCGGCCGCCGCAGCGGGCGGGAGGCGGTGGCGGAGATCGCGGAGACGGACCTGCTGCTGGGCAGCCTGGGCGAGCCGGATCGACTGTTCCGCCCGAATGGCGGTGGCGGCGCGCTCGGCCCGCATCTGCTGAACCGCAGCGCCGTGGCGCATCTGCTGGCCGGTGGGCACAGCGTCGTGCTGTGGAACTGCATTCCACGCGACTGGGACGATCCGGATGGCTGGCCGGCGCGGGCCCTGGCCATGGCCGCGGCAGCGGAGGGGCCGCTGCTGATGGTGCTGCACGACCTGCCGAACGGTGCGATGCGGCATCTGGACCGCGTGCTCGGCCTGTTGTCCGATACGGGCACCCGCTTCCTGGCCGAGCCGCCCGAAATCTGCCTGCCCATTCGCGCCGGGCGCGCCATGCCAGGGCTGGAACGCTACGTATCGGAGGATCCAGTCCAATGAACCGCCGCAGCCTGCTGGGCATCGCCCTCTCCGCCCTGACCCTGCCCGCCGCCGCGCAGGGCAGTTGGCCGGATCGGCCAGTCCGGCTGGTGGTCCCCTTCGCCGCCGGCACCACCACGGACATCCTTGGCCGGCTGGCGGCGGCCTACATCGCGCAGGGGATCGGCCAGCCGGTGGTGGTGGACAACCGCGGCGGTGCCGGCGGCACCGTGGGCGCCCTGGCCGTCGCGCAGGCCCCGGCGGATGGCTACACGCTGCTCTTCGGCACCAGCGGCACCATGGCCACCAATCCGATCCTGATGCCTGGCCTGGCCTATGACCCGCTGCGCGACTTCGCGCCCATCGCCAGCTTCGCGCGCACCTCCGTGGTGCTGGGCGTGCGGCCGCAGCTTGGCGTGGCCTCGCTGCGGGAATTCCTGGCGCTGGCGCGACAACGCAATCTCAGCATGGCCTCGGCCGGCACCGGCACCACCGGCCATCTGACCCAGGCGCTGATCGACCTGCGGGGCGGTGTCACCACCACGCATGTCCCTTACCGGGAGGGCGGGCGTGCGATCGCCGATCTGCTGAACGGCACGGTGGACGCGATGGTCTACCACCCGCTCGGCTTCCTGCCGCATATCCAGTCCGGCGCGATCCGGCCGCTGGCCGTGACCGGGGAGGCGCGGCACTTCATCCTGCCCGATGTGCCGACCATGGCCGAGGCCGGCCTGCCGGGCGTGGTGGTGGAGGGCTGGTGGGCGGTCTACGCACCGGCCGGGACGCCGGCGCCGGTCCTGGCGCGGCTCAACACCCTGGTGAACGGCGCGCTGGCCGATTCCGCGACGGTGGCGGAACTGCGCCGGCAGGGGCTGGAAACCATGGGCGGCACGCCGGAGGCGCTCGCCGATTACACTCGCGCCGAACTGGCCCGGCAGCGGGAGGTCATACGGGCGGCGGGCATCACGGCGGGCTGATCCAACGATCAGCCCGGTCCCGTCCCGCCGCGCCGGCTATTTGATCTTGGCTTCGCGGAAGATGACGTGCTTCCGGGCGACCGGATCGTACTTCTTCTTCTCCAGCTTGCCGGTCATGTTCCGGACGTTCTTCTTGGTCACGTAGAAGTAGCCGGTATCGGCACTGCTCACGAGCTTGATCTGGATGGTGTTGGCCTTGGCCATGGCGAAGCCTTCTGGTCTTGCGGATGCCGGCAGGGCGGAAGGGCCGGGAAGGTAGCGACCAGCGCCGCCGCGTCAAGCGAAACCGTGCCGGCGGCCCCGATGACCGAAGGGCCGCATGGCCCGAAGGTCTGAATCGGCGCCGTTAAGTTCAACCGGCCCCGATGACCAAAGGGCCGTGCAGCAGCGCCTTATTACGGCAGGGCGGCGGCATAGGCCTCGGGCATGTCGATCAGGGCGCGGGCGGCGGCGAGGTCGGCCTCCCGCCCCTCGGCCGGGGGGCAGGCGCCGCGCAGCGCCGCCACCTCGCTGGCCGGCACCGGCGCCCGCGCGGCGCGCTGCCGGGCTAGGACGCGGGCCATGGGCGGGTTGCCCTGCCGCAATTGCTGCAGCTCCGCCGCCGTCGCCTCCGCGCCGAGGCTGGTGCAGAGTTCCGGCAGCACGCCGAGGCCCTGGATCGGCCAGCCGCGCGGCGCCAGCACCCGCGACCAGGTCACCAGCAGCTCCCCCCCGTTCGGCAGCGGCACCACCGCCTGGATCAGCCCCTTGCCCATGGTGGCGCTGCCCACCACCACCGCCCGGCCGCGATCCGCCAGCGCCGCGGCCACGATCTCCGCCGCCGAGGCGGAACGGCCATCCACCAGCACCACCAGCGGCAGGCCGGCGGCGAGGTCCGGCCCGCCCGCCACATAGGTCCGCGCGGCATCCGGGTGCCGGCCGCCGGTCTGCGCCACGACCCCGCTGCTGAGGAAGGTGTTTGCCACCGCCACCGCCTGGCCCAGAAGCCCGCCGCGATTGCCACGCAGATCGAGCACGACGCCGCGCGTCCGGCCTGGCTGGATTCCCTCCCGCAGCGCCGCGGCCAGCTTGCGGTCGGTGGCGTTGGAAAAACCATCGACGCGCAGCCACAGGATCCCGTCCCGCGACTCCGCATGCACCGAATCCGGCGGCACCAGGATGCGCCGCAGGGTGACGCTGAAGCGGCGCCGGCCGCGCTGGAGGCGTATCGAAACCGGCGTCTCTGCCGGCCCCTCCAGCAGGGTTGCGGCCAAGCCGAGTTCCTGGGCCGAAACCGGCACGCCGTCGATCGCCAGCACCCGGTCGCCCTCCCGCAGCCCGGCCCGTGCCGCCGGGCCGTCCGGTGTCA
>CALGVL010000416.1 GCA_937930165.1 uncultured Acetobacteraceae bacterium | reverse complement strand
GACCACTGCATCGGCGTCCGCACCCCGTCGCGGTCGCCGAGGAAGATGTTGTCGCCCATGCCGATCTCGTCGCCGTAATAGATCACTGGCGTCCCGGGCATGGAGAGCAGCAGCCCGTTCATCAGTTCGATCCGCCGGCGGTCGTTCTCCAGCAGCGGCGCCAGGCGGCGGCGGATGCCGAGATTGATGCGTGCCCGCTTGTCGGCGGCATAGGTGTTCCAAAGGTAGTCACGCTCCCGGTCCGTGACCATCTCCAGCGTCAGCTCGTCATGGTTGCGCAGGAAGACGGCCCATTGGCAGCCTTCGGGAATGTCGGGCGTCTGGCGCAGGATGTCGGTGATCGGGAAGCGATCCTCCTGCGCGATTGCCATATACATGCGCGGCATCAGCGGGAAATGGAACGCCATGTGGCATTCGTCGCCGTTGCCGAAATACTGCTGCGTGTCCTCCGGCCACTGGTTCGCCTCGGCCAGCAGCATGCGGCCGTGGAAGCCCTGGTCCAGCTTGGCACGGATGGTCTTCAGGACGGCGTGAGTCTCGGGCAGGTTCTCGTTGTTGGTGCCCTCGCGCTCCACCAGATAGGGCACGGCGTCCAGGCGCAACCCGTCCACGCCGATCTCCAGCCAGAAGCGCATCACGTTCAGCACTTCGGACAGGACCCGCGGGTTGTCGAAATTCAGGTCCGGCTGGTGGCTGTAGAAGCGGTGCCAGAAATAGGCGCCCGCCACCGGATCCCAGGTCCAGTTCGACTTCTCGGTGTCGAGAAAGATGATGCGCGTGCCCTGGTAGCGCTGGTCGGTGTCCGACCAGACATAGTAATTCCGGTGCGAGGAGCCCGGCTTCGCCGTTCTAGCGCGCTGGAACCAGGGATGCTGGTCGCTGGTGTGGTTGATGACCAGCTCCGTGACCACCTTCAGACCGCGCGCATGCGCCTCCCGCACGAAGCGGCGGGCGTCGTGCAGCGTGCCGTAATCGGGATGCACGCCGCGATAATCGGAGATGTCATAGCCGTCATCCTTGCGGGGACTGGGATAGAAGGGCAGCAGCCAGAGCGTGTCCACGCCCAGCTCCGCCACATAGTCCAGTCGCTGCAGCAACCCGGCGAAGTCGCCCACGCCGTCGTCGTTGCTGTCGAAGAAACTCTTCACATGCAGCTGGTAGATGACCGCATCGCGGTACCATTGCGGGTCGTTCCGGACTTCCGCGGTGCGCGGCGCGGCGGCCCGGCGCGATGCGGGCCTTGCCTCCAGCGCCTGCACCGTGCGCAGCCGCGATTCGTCTTCCCTGTCGCGCGGCATCAGACGCCTCCCACCGGCCGGACACGCCACAGCCCGAAGGGCAGGTCGCCGGGATCGAGGCGCAGCCGCTGCACCTTGCCATGCCAGATGAAGCGATGGCCGCGCATCAGATCCTCTGCCTCAAGAGCCGCATGGTCGGGCAGGCCCCATTCCCAAAGCGGCAGTTCCACGGTCGCCTCCTGGACATTGTGCGGATCGAGGCTGACGGCGCAGAGCACGACATTGCCCCGGTCCGGCGTGGCCTTGCGGTACCAGAGCACCTGGTCATTGAAAGCGTTGTGGAATGCGAGGCCCATATGGGTCTGCAACGCGGGATTGGCCTTCCGGATCGCGTTCAGCCGCGCGATCTCATCCACGATGTCGCCAGGGGCGCGTTCCGGCCAGACGCGGATCTGGTACTTGTCGCTGTCGAGATACTCCTCCCGCCCCGGCAGCGCTCGCCCCTCGCACAATTCGAATCCCTGATACATGCCCCAGAGGCCGGAGAGCGTGGTCGCCAGCGCGGCGCGGATCAGGAAGCCAGGGCGGCCGGAAGTCTGCAGGAAATAGGGATTGATGTCCGGCGTGTTGACGAAGAAATGCGGCCGGAAGAAGTCGCGCGGCGCGGTCGTCGTCAATTCCGTCAGGTAGTCCTGGATCTCCCGCTTCTCATTGCGCCAGGTGAAGTAGGTATAGGACTGGGAGAAGCCGATCTTCGCCAGCCGGTACATCACCTTTGGCCGGGTGAAGGCCTCCGCCAGGAAGATCGCATCCGGATGCCGCGCGCGGATATCGGCGATCAGCCATTCCCAGAAGGGCAGTGGCTTGGTGTGCGGGTTGTCCACACGGAACAGGCGGACACCCTGGTCCACCCAGAACCGCACCACATCGCGCAATGCCAGCCACAGCGAGGGCACCGCGCCCTCGTTGTAGAAATCGACATTGACGATGTCCTCGTACTTCTTGGGCGGGTTCTCGGCGTAACGCAGCGATCCGTCCGGCCGCCAGTCGAACCATTCCTTGTGCTCGCGCAGCCAGGGATGGTCCGGGCTGCACTGGATGGCGAAGTCCAGCGCCAGCTCCAGCCCATGTGCTTCCGCGGCCTCGCGCAGCCGCCGGAAGTCGTCCAACGTGCCGAGTTCGGGATGGATGGCGTCATGCCCACCCGCCTCGCTGCCGATGGCGTAGGGGCTGCCGGGATCCTCGGGCGCCGGGGTCAGGCTGTTGTTGCGGCCCTTGCGGTGGGTGCGGCCGATCGGGTGGATGGGCGGAAAATAAAGCACGTCGAAGCCCATCGCCCGGATATGCGGCAGGCGGCGGATCACGTCGCCGAAGGTGCCGTGCCGGTTCGGGTCGCCGCTCTGGCTGCGCGGGAACAGCTCGTACCAGCTTGCGAAGCGGGCGCCGGTCCGCTCCGCATCCACCGGGATCTCAGGGCTGCGCACGCGGAAGGGGCGGTTGTCGGCGGCGGCCATCAGCCGGGCCGTGTCCGGCGCCAGCAGCGTGGTCAGCCTCTCGCCGTCCGCGGCCTTGGCCAGGCGGGCCGCGAGGTCGGCCAGGACGCCGCCCACACGCTCCCCGGCGGCGGCGACCAGCAGCCGGCCTTCCTCCAGTTCCAGCCCGACAGCCAGGCCGGCATTGTGCTTCTTCTCCAGCTCGTCGCGGAAGCTGGCGAAGGCATCCTTCCAGGCCTCCACCACGAAGACGTAGCGGCCCATCCGCTCCAGCGGGAAGGAAGCGGCCCAGCGGTCATTGCCGAGCGGCTGGAGG
>CALGVL010000415.1 GCA_937930165.1 uncultured Acetobacteraceae bacterium | reverse complement strand
CACCCCCGGGGCCCAGCCGACGGAGGGCGTGGGCGGCCCGCCCATCTCCTCCACCAGCCCGTCATAGCGCCCGCCGGCCATCACCGTGCCCTGCGCGCCCAGCCGGTCCGTCACGAATTCAAAGGCAGTGTGGCTGTAGTAGTCGAGGCCGCGCACGATCCGCGGATTGTCGCGGAAGGGCACGCCGAAGCGCTCCAGATACCGCTTCACCCCGGCATAGAAGGACGCGGCCTGCTCCGTCAGGTGGTCATGGATGGTCGGCGCATCGGCGATGATCGCCCGGTCGCCGGCATCCTTGCTGTCCAGGATGCGCAGCGGATTCCGCTCCAGCCGCACCCGGCTGTCCTGCGAGAGACGGTCCTTGTGCGCGGTGAAATAGGCCACCAGCGCCGCCCGGTATGCCTCGCGCGAGGCCGCATCGCCCAGCGTGTTGATCTCCAGCACCGTGCCTTCGGCGATGCCGAGCTCCTGCTGGATGTGCCAGCCGCAGGCGATCACCTCCGCATCCGCCAGCGGCTCGGCGGCGCCCAGCACCTCAATGCCGATTTGGTGGAACTGCCGGTAGCGCCCCTTCTGCGGCCGCTCGTAGCGGAACATCGGCCCGGCATAGAAAACCTTGCGCGGCAGCCCGCCCTGGGTCAGCCCGTTCGTGACCAGCGCCCGGCAAACCCCTGCCGTGTTCTCCGGCCGCAGGGTGATGGAATCGCCGCCGCGATCCTCGAAGGTGTACATCTCCTTCGTCACCACGTCGGAGGTGTCACCGAGGCTGCGGGAGAAGACGCGGGTATCCTCGAAGATGGGCGTCGCCCATTCCTCGAAGCCGTAGAGCGCACTGATCCGCCGCGCCACCTCGATGACGCGGTGGTGGCGGCGGAATTCCTCGCCGATCAGGTCATGCGTGCCGCGCGCCGGTTGCAACTGGGTCAAGGGAAAAGTCCGTCAACGAAAATCCGAGGGAAAGAACACCAACAGATCCAGGGCCAGCATCAGCGCCAGCAGCCCGCCGCAGGTCCAGACCAACCGCCGCAGCTTCCGCTCGAAGCCGGGCAGGTGACGCTCCAGGCTGCGCATCTTCGCCTCGCGCCGGGACGCGGCGGTGCCAGCGCTGAGTTCCCGCGCCTCACGCACCGCATCCAGCAGGAGGGGGTAGGCCCCGAAGGCAGACATGCCGGCCCCGCTACTCCGCCGCCTGCCTGGTCGCCGCCTCGGCCGCCTTGATCTGCTCGGCCTTCTTCTCCACCAGCTCGACCAGATGGTCCACCATCCGGTCGGCATCAATGGTGTGATCGGTCTTGCCGGCGGCATAAACCATGTGCCGCCCGGCGCCACCGCCGGTCAGGCCGATATCGGTCATCAGCGCCTCGCCCGGTCCGTTCACCACGCAGCCGATGATGGAGAGGGTGATCGGCGTCTCGATATGCGCCAGCCGCTCCTCCAGCACCGCCACGGTCTTGATGACATCGAAGCCCTGGCGCGCGCAGGAGGGGCAGGAGATGATCTTCACCCCGCGATGCCGGATGCCGAGGGTCTTCAGCATCTCCCAGCCGACATGCACCTCCTCCTCCGGCTCCGCGCTCAGGGAGACGCGCAGCGTGTCCCCGATCCCGGCCCAGAGCAGGCTGCCCAGCCCCACCGCGCTCTTCACCGTGCCGGCGCGCTTCCCGCCCGCCTCGGTGATGCCGATATGCAGCGGGTGATCGCAGACCTCGGCCAACTGCTGATAGGCGGCAACGGCCAGGAAGACGTCGCTCGCCTTCACGCTGATCTTGAACTCGTGGAAGTCGTTGTCCTGCAGATGCGCGGCGTGCCAGAGCGCGCTCTCGACAAGCGCCTCCGGATTCGGCTCCCCGTATTTCTCCAGCAGATGCTTCTCCAGGCTGCCGGCATTCACGCCGATGCGGATGGAGCAGCCATGGTCGCGCGCCGCCTTCACCACCTCCTTCACCCGCTCGGCGCTGCCGATATTGCCCGGATTGATCCGCAGGCAGGCAGCGCCGGCCTTCGCGGCCTCGATGGCGCGACGGTAGTGGAAATGAATGTCGGCGACGATCGGAACATTCACCTCCCGCACGATCTC
Source organism: uncultured Acetobacteraceae bacterium (assembly GCA_937930165.1). GTDB lineage: Bacteria > Pseudomonadota > Alphaproteobacteria > Acetobacterales > Acetobacteraceae > CALGVL01. The sequence continues at coordinate 2,268 of CALGVL010000415.1, read as the reverse complement.
GGCCAGCGCCGCCGTGCTCTCCGGCGTCGGGCAGGAGACGCGGACGATATCCGCCCCCGCCACCTCGGCCCGCCGGATCTGCGCGATGGTCGCCGCCGCGTCCTCGGTCGGCGTATTGGTCATGGTCTGCACGCTGATCGGCGCATCCCCGCCGACGAGCACCTTGCCCACCCGGATCTGGCGGGACTTTCTCCGGATGATCTGCTGGTAGGGGCGATAGCTCATGCGCTGGGGATCCCCGAACACTCGGGCGGAATATGGCAGTCCCGCCGGCTTTGCCAAAGCGCCGCCCTGAAGACGGCGGCGTTGGCCGAAACTATTGCGGCGCCGTGGCAGCGCCAGGCGGCGGCAGCCCGGCCTTCAGCCGCTCCGGCTCCATCGGCACGTCGCGCCGCACCGCCCGGCCGGGGCCGAGGCCCGGCACCACTTGGCCATCCACCAGGATTTCCAGCCCCCCGGCATTGCCTGTGGAGAGCAGCAGCCCCTCCTTGGCGGGAGCGGCCCAGCTCTCACCCGGGCGCAGCACGCGATTGACCAGGACGGGACCGCCCCGCCCCTCCCGCACTTGCACCCAGCTATCTGCCTTGGCGCGCAGCACCACGCGCCCCTCCGCGGGCTGGGGTGGAGCTGCGGCAACGGGCGGAGGCGGCGCAATATCGGGGGCGGGCACCGGCGCCGGCTCCGCGGGGGTGGGCACCACCACCCGCGGCACGGTGGCCGCGACGGCCGAGCTTGGCGCCGGCTGAACCGTCGGGGGCGGCACGATTCCGGCGCTCGCCTCCGGCGCGGCCGGTTCCGGCGCGCTTTCATCGCGGGCCATCTGCTCCAGACGGGGCGGCAGGGGGGGCACGGCGTCCACCGTGCGGTCGCCACTGCCGGACCATTGGTACCAGCCGATATAGGCGCCGACCGCCAGCACCGCGCCCAGCAGCATGACCGCCCCGGCAGGCACTCCCCGCTCCGGCACCGGCTCCGGGAAGACCAAGTCGGTCTTGCGCCGCACCGCCGGGCCGCTGACCTCGCGGAAGCGGCGGACCATCTCGCCCTCGTCCAGGCCAAGGGCCCGGGCATAGCTGCGGACGAAACCCAGGGCATAGGCGGGCGCCGGCAGGTCGCGCAGCCGCCCCTCCTCCAGTGCCACCAGATAGCCCCGGCGAATCCGCAAAGAGGCCGCCAGATCCTCGACCGACAGGCCAAGGGCCAGCCGGGCGTCACGCAATTCCTCGCCCAGCCGTGCGGCTTCGCCGACGGGGGCGGCTTCCGGTCTGGTCAGGCGTTTCATCTCATTCGGCACGCCGGAACGATGTAGCCTGCCCCCCACAAAGCCGCAAATGCGACCGCGCGGATGCGGGCATGAGCCATGCACTTCGCCGGATTATACATTGCAGGCCGATTCGCGGCTCCGGGCACGGACGCCCTCCGATGGCCGGGCCGTTCAGACAGCGCGCGTGGCGAGGGCGACGGCGGCCTGGGCGATCAGCTCCTGGATGATTTCCGCCACCGGCTGCTCCCGCGTGACCATGCCGACGGACTGGCCAGCCATCAGGCTGCCATGCTCCACATCGCCCTCGATGACCGCCCGGCGCAGGGCGCCGGCCCAGAAATGCTCGATCTCGAGCTGGGCGGCCTCCTTCGTCACCTCGCCGGCCTGGAAGCGCCGCAGCACCTCCGCCTGGTGCTCCATGAAGCGGCGGGTGCCGGCATTCTGCAGGGCGCGGACGGGGATGACCGGGAAGCGCTCGTCAAGCTGCACCGTCGGCACGGCGTCCCGCGCTGCGCCGCGGATGAAGGCCTGCTTGAACTTCGGATGCGCGATACATTCGGTCGCGCAGACGAAACGGGTGCCGAGTTGCGCTCCCGCCGCCCCCATCTCCAGATAGGAGAGGATCGCCTCCCCTCGGCCGATGCCGCCGGCGACGAAGACCGGCACCTCGGTCAGGTGCGGCAGGATCTCCTGCGCCAACACGTTCAGGCTGACCGGGCCGATATGCCCGCCGGCCTCGCTGCCCTCGATCACCAGCGCATCGGCGCCCAGGCGAACCAGCCGCTTCGCCAGGGCCAAGGCCGGGGCGAAGCAGACAACCTTCGCCCCGCCCTCCTTGGCCTTGCGGATCGCGCCTCCGGGCGGGATGCCCCCGGCAAAGACGATATGGCCGACCTTCGCCTCCAGGCAGGCATCCACAAGCTGCTCCAGCCGCGGATGCATGGTGATGAGGTTCACGCCGAAGGGGCGATCGGTCAGCGCCTGGGTGGCAGCGATCTCCTCCT
>CALGVL010000414.1 GCA_937930165.1 uncultured Acetobacteraceae bacterium | reverse complement strand
GCGGCGGCAGCGATTGCGAGCAGCGTGCCGCCGAGGCAGTAGCCGAGTGCATGCACCTTGCCGCCGCGGCCGCATATCGTGCCGATGGCATCCAGCGCCGCCATCACGCCGAGGCGGCGATAGTCCTCCAGCCCAAGGTTGCGATCCTCCGGACCCGGGTTCCGCCAGGAAATGGCGAAGACCGTGAAGCCCTGCCGCACCAGGTACTCGATCAGCGAGCGATCGGGCGAAAGGTCGAGGATATAGTACTTCATGATCCAGGCGGGCACGATCAGCACCGGCTCCGGCCGCACCTTGTCCGTCTGCGGCGCGTACTGGATAAGCTCGATCAGGTGGTTGCGGAACACGACCTTGCCCGGCGTGATGGCCAGGTTGCGGCCAACCTGATAGCTCTCGATCCCGGCGGGGCCGCGCCCGGTCGCCAAGCGTGCCCAGTCATCCGCGAAGTGCAGGAGGCCGCGGAGCAGGTTGGCCCCGCCCTCCTCCCGCGTGCGCTCGATCACCTCTGGATTGGCCCAGGGAATGTTGGAAGGCGAGAAGACATCCAGCATCTGCCGTGCGGCGAAGGACACCGCATTCTCATGCTGGCGCGTCACGCCACGCAGGCCGGTGGTCGCTTCACCCCACCAGTCTTGGGCAGCAAGAAAGGACTGGTGCAGCAGGTCGAAGGGCGGACGATGCCAGCCCGGATGCACGAAGCGGCGGTCCCCCGGCTTCGGGGCGAAGGCGGGTGGCAGTTCCGCACCGGCGGCCGTACCGGCGGCATAGGCGAGCAGCCGCGCCCCGTTGCGTATGGCCCGGTCGGCCAAGTGTAGCTGACGTCCTGGGGCGCTGGCCAGATGTGCCACCCAGTCCATCCAGGCACCGGCCAGGGCGGCGGGCGAGAGGCCAACGGTCACGCGCGCCATGCGGGCGCGCACGGCGCGGTCGAGGATCTCGGTGAAATCGCCGCTGGGCGGGTTCGTGGCGGGTGTGGCCGACGCTGACGCCTTACCGGATTGGGGCAATGCGCCCTGCTGTGGTTTGCCACGCCGCATGGACAACGAGAGCGGATCCATCATCACCTCCTGAAGCCGGGATTCCGGCCCGATGCCGGATGCGGCGGGGATGCCGCCCTGTCCGTGACGAAAGGGCCATGGAGTGGTTTGGGGCATGAGACGGTGAGGATCCGACATGACCTGGCCGGTATCGCATTATCGGCCGTCCGACTGGGAGGCGGGGGCGCATTCGGCCTGTTCTTGGGATCGGCAGCCACGAGGCGAGGAAGGCGCTGATCGCCGATCCGCCTGCGGTGGCAATACCGGTGGCGCCGTCAATTTGCTGCTCCTGCGACCGCCGCAACCGGCAAACAGTGACTGGGCGGCTGGCGAGTTCATCTCCGGCTGCCTACCGGACCGGGGTCAGTCCGCCAAGCCTGTCCGGCCTGACGGTGTCCAGTCAGAGCCAGGCTGACGGCGGGGCGGCCCGGCTGACGGTGCGGGTGGCAGCGGTGAGGCGGATCGGCTCGCCATCGTGGAAGATGGTCAGCTCGTCGCTCTCGGCCAGGCTGTAGGTGGTGACCTCATGCCCGGCCTCGACGCGCAGGCGCCGCCCTCGGATTGCCAAGGCAAAGCGCAGGCGGCGCCACTCGGCCGGTAGGCGCGGCGGGAAGGCGATGTGGCCGCCATGGTCGCGCATCCCGGCAAAGCCATAGACCAGCGCCAGCCAGGTGCCGCCGATCGAGGCGATATGCGCG
>CALGVL010000413.1 GCA_937930165.1 uncultured Acetobacteraceae bacterium | reverse complement strand
GATCCCATCCGCATCACCCTGCCGCCCGTCCCGCACCGGCCGCTGGAACCGGTCTGAGCGCCCCGCGGGCGGAGGCCCTACCCGCCCCGCGCCTCCAGGAACCGCACCGGCGCGCCGCGGGGCGGGCCAATGACCTCATCCTCCCGCATCGCCACCTGGCCGCGAATGACGGTCATCACCGGCCAGCCGGTGCAGCGATGGCCGGCAAAGGGGGTCCAGCCGCAGGGGGAGACGATCCAGCTTTCCTCGATGGTGCGCTGCTTCTTCATGTCCACCACCGTGAAGTCGGCATCATAGCCCGCTGCCAGCCGGCCCTTGCCCACCACCCCGTAGACCCGCGCCGGCCCGGAGCACATCAGATCCGCCAGACGGTTCAGCGAGAGCCGGCCAGCGCTGACATGGTCCAGCATCATCGGCACGATCGTCTGCACGCCCGTCAGCCCCGCCGCGGTGTCCGGCCAAGGCCGTTCCTTCGCCGCACGGCTGTGCGGGGCGTGGTCGCTGCCTACCACATCCACCGTGCCATCACGCACTGCCGCCCAGGCCGCCTCCAGATGCCGCTTGTCGCGGATCGGCGGGTTCATCACTGCGTAGCCGCCGAGGCGGTCATAGGCCTCATCCGTCTGGGTCAGGTGATTCATCAGCACCTCGACCGTGGCGATGTCGCGGAAGTCCTTCAGGTAGTCCAGCTCCTCCGCCGTGCTGACATGCAGGATATGCGCCGGCCGGCCGGTCCTGCGCGCCAGCGCCATCAACCGCCGCGTGCCGAGGAAGGCGCATTCCACATCGCGCCATTCCATGTGGTTCCGGTGCGGCATGCCGCTCTTGAACATCGGCTTGCGCGCCTGCAGCCGGTACTCGTCCTCCGAATGGTAGCAGATGCGGCGGCGGCCGCTGCGCATCACCGCTTCCAGGCTGGCATCGTCCTCCACCAGCAGGTCGCCGGTGGAACTGCCCGCGAAGACCTTGATGGCGCAGACATTCGGCTGCAGCTCCAGCGAGGCCAGCTCCGCGATGTTCTTCTTGGATGCGCCGACATAGAGGCCAACATCACAATAGGCCCGCCCCTGCAGGTAGTCGCGCTTCCAGTCCAGCCGCTCCCGGTCGGTGACGGAGGGCGCGGTGTTCGGCATGTCGAAGACCGCCGTGAGGCCGCCCAGCACCGCGGCGCGGGTGCCGTCCGAGAGCGTCTCCACCGATGCATCGCCCGGATCGCGCAGATGCACATGCGCGTCGATCAGCCCCGGCAGCACATGCAGGCCGCGGCAATCAACCTCGTTCTCCGCATGGGCGGTGCGGAGGTCGCCGATGACGGCGATCCGCCCTTCCCGCACCCCGACATCCGCCGTCTCGGTGCCCCAGGGCAGCACACAGGCACCGCCGCGCAGGATCAGGTCATAGGGTGACGACATCGGCCTCTTCCTCTCCCGCCCGGGATCTCAACGTTCGCTCAGCACTTCGAAGACATCGCCCTCGGGCCGCCGCCCCTCGACATGGCGGCGGTGCCAAAGGGCGTAGAACAGCAGGTGCCAGGCGGCAAAGCCACGATGCTTCTCGCCCCCCGCATGGCGGAACAGGGCAGCCACCCGGTCCGGCCTGGCGATCTCCGCCACGCCCGGCTGGGCCGCGACCAGGGGGCCGAGCCGCTCCCCCACCCGCTCGATCCAGGCGCCGATCGGCACGGTGAAGCCCTGCTTCGCCTTGAAGGGCTCCGCCGCCGGCAAGTGCTGCGCCAGCCATTGCCGCAGCAGCCATTTGCCGCTGTGGCCCTGCACCTTCAGCCCATCCGGCAGCCGGAAGGCCGCGGCCGCCACGCCTGGATCCAGCAGCGGCGTCCGCCCCTCCACCCCATGCGCCATCAGGCAGCGATCGAGCTTCACCAGCAGGTCGTTCGGCAGCCAGTCCGCGATGTCCAGCGCCTGCGCCACCTGCAACCGGCTGCGGCCGGGCGAGGCCGCGGCCGCCTCGGCGGCAGCGATGCCGTCG
>CALGVL010000412.1 GCA_937930165.1 uncultured Acetobacteraceae bacterium | reverse complement strand
CCACGAGCCCGGGCCGCCTGAAAACCGCATAGTTCACGGGCGACTTGGTAGACCGCCGCCCAGGGCGGCAAGTCGTTGGGCATGGCCCGCCAAGGAATGCCGTGGCGGATGACGTAACGCAGGCCGTTGAACAACTCGCGCAGGGAATACAGCCGCTGACCGGCATCCTCGCGCAGCAAGACCAGATAGGGCGCGATCAGCGCCCATTCTTCATCGGAGACATCGGATGGATACGGCTTGCAGGCAGACTGCATATTCTATACTGAAGAACTCGGCGGCCAAGGTCCATAACACCCTTTCACGGGCGACGAGCTACCTCGGCTGCCGGCTGACCCGCTCGATGTGCCCGCTGCATCCCGTATTGCGTAAATCTGCCGTCGAGCAGGAGGCTGATCTGGAGGCCATGGTGTGCGAACTCTGCCCGTAGCCCTCAAGCAGATCATCCATGAACCCGTCTTCTCCTTTGCGTATAATCTAATAATGATAATATAATTAACTATATTAATCTATAAGATTTGCTTGCCTATTTCTTATCAGCGCTTGAAGGAGCGCTTGCAAGACCAAAAGCGAATCCAGTTCAGTCCCGACAGGCGGCCCCTATCGGAATGGTACGGTCCTGCGTGCCGCTCAGCGGCCGGTGAAGACAGGGGGGCGCTTCTCCAGCTTGGCGAGACGTCCTTCGGCATAATCGGCGCTAGCGTAGCAAGCGTCCTCCGCCGCCTGTACCCGGGCAAGGTCCGGGACGCCGTCGCGCCGGGTGAGTTCACGGAAGGCGATCTTGGCGGCCTTCAGGCTGAGGGGCGCGTTTGCCGCCAGTTCCTTTGCCAGGGTGGTCGTGGCCGCGTCGAGAGCCGCGAGGTCAGGGAGAAGTTGTGTGGCAAAGCCAAGGGAGATCAGTTCCTCGCCACCGTACTGCCGGCCGAGCAGGACCATCTCGCGGGCTCGGGCCAAGCCAACCACATCCACGACCTTTACGATGTCCTCCAGCCGGTAGGGCAAGCCGAGGCGGACGGCAGGGATGCCGATGCGCGTGTCGGCCGTACAGAGGCGGAAGTCCGACATCAGCGCAAACTCGAACCCGGCCCCTAGGCAGTAGCCGTGGACGGCAGCAACAACCGGCTTCTCCATGGTCTGCAGCGCGGTGGCAACCGCCCGTTGCCAGGCGTTGTAGCGCGCGGCAGCTTCGGGGTCGGCACGGATAGCGCTGAACTCGCTGATATCATTACCCGTGCAGAACGCGCGCTCGCCGGTTCCGGCGAGGACAAGCACACGGATGGCCGGATCCTCCACCACACGGGCAAGCAGGGCAGGCAGGGCCTGCCACATCTCGGCGTTGATCGCGTTCAGACGGCGCGGATTATCCAGAGTCAGGCGCGCCACGCTTTCCGTAACTTCGAAACGGATCAGGGATGTCACAGCGCCTTCTCCTTCCGCAGCCGCTCCAGTTCCTCGGGGCTGACGCCGAATTCGGCCAGGACCTCCGCCGTATGCTCGCCCCGCTCCGGCGTCGGGCGGCGCGGCGGCTCCACGCCCACCAGGTTCATCGGCGAGCGCACCAGATCAATCGGGCCAAGCCGCGGATGCTGCACCGTCCAGGCAAGGCCCAGATGCTGCACCTGCGGATCGGCGAAGACCTGGTCCATGGAATAGACCGGGCCACTCGGCACGCCGGCCTTGTTCAGCCGCGCGATCCAGTTCTCGCTGGTGTCCGTCAGCAGCACCTTCTGCAACAGGGCGTTGGTCTTGGCCCGGTTCTCGGCGCGGGACTTGTCGGTGGCAAAGGCAGGGTCCTTCGCCTCCTCCTCGATCCCCAGCGTCTCGACGATGCGGCGCCACATCTCGTCGCCGCCGCCGGCCAGGTTGATCATGCCGTCCTTGGTATGGAACAGCCCGGTCGGCACCGTGGTCGGGTGGTCATTGCCGGCCTGCTGCGGCACTTCGCGCCGCATGGTCCAGCGGGTGGCCTGGAAGTCCATCATCGCCACCATCGCCTCCAGCAGCGAGACATGCACCCAGCGGCCCTTGCCCGTCTGCTCCCGCTCCAGCAGCGCCACCAGGATGCCGATGGCGCAATAGAGTCCCGCGGTCAGATCCGCCACCGGAATGCCGGCGCGCACCGGCCCCTGCCCCGGCAGGCCGGTCACGCTCATCAGCCCGCCCATGCCCTGGGCGATCTGGTCGAAGCCCGGCCGCTTTGCGTAAGGCCCATCCTGGCCGAAGCCGCTGATCGAGCCGAGCACGATGCGCGGATTGATGGCAGAAAGGGCCTCGTAATTGATCCCGAGCCGGTCCTTCACATCCGGCCGGTAGTTCTCCACCACCACATCCGCCTTCGCCACCATCCGCCTGAACAGCGCCAGGCCGTCCGGGTGCTTCAGGTTCAGGGTGATGCCGCGTTTGTTGCGGTGGACGTTCTGAAAGTCCGGCCCGTGCCGCTCGCCCCCCATCCCCTTGCCGGTGTCAATCTCGTCCGGCGCCTCGATCTTGATGCAATTGGCACCCCAGTCCGCCAACTGCCGCACGCAGGTGGGGCCAGACCGGACGCGGGTGAGGTCGAGAACGGTGAAGCGGGACAATGGCAGCATTGTCGTTCCTCCAGAGCCGGGTAAGCTTGCCCGGATCGCGTCGCACGGCAAGGAGGGGGAAGCGATGGAAGAACTGCTCTACGAGGTCCGGGATGGCATCGGCTTCGTCACTCTGAACCGGCCGCAGGCGCGCAACGCCCTGACCTTCCCGATGTATGAGCGCCTGGCCGCCATCTGCGGCGAGATCGCCAAGGACAATGCCATCCGTGCCCTGGTCATCACCGGCGCCGGAGACAAGGCCTTCGCCGCCGGCACCGACATCTCCCAGTTCACCAATTTCCGCACCGCGGAGGACGCCCTCGCCTATGAGGAGCGGATCGACCGCGTCCTCACCGCCATCGAGGAATGCCCGAAGCCCACCATCGCCGCCATCGCGGGCGCCGCAACCGGGGGCGGCGCCGGCATCGCCGCGGTCTGCGACATACGGATCGGTGCCGCCAACGCGCGCATCGGCTTTCCTATCGCCAAGACGCTCGGCAACTGCCTGTCCATGGCGAATTATGCCCGACTCGCTGCGCTGATCGGCCCGGCACGGGTGATTGACCTCGTCTATACCGCCCGCCTTATCGGCGCGGAGGAAGCCAAGGCCATCGGCCTGCTGTCGGAGGTGCTGCCCGATCATGCCGCCCTGCAGGCGCGGGCCGAGGAACTGGCCCGCACCATCGCCTCTCATGCGCCCCTGACCCTGCGCGCCACCAAGGAGGCGATGCGCCGCCTGCGTCTCGCTGCCCGGCAGGTGCAGGGCGACGACTTGGTGGCGATGTGCTTCACCAGCAACGATTTCCGCGAGGGGGTGGAAAGCTTCCTGGCGCGTCGTCCCGCTCGCTGGACAGGGACCTGACCTCCCACTGACATCCTGACTATCCCACACCGGAGGAAACGTCCCAATGCTATCCCGCCGCCCCCTGCTCGCCGGGGCCGCCCTGTTGGCCGCGCCGCGTCTGGCGCGCACCCAATCCTACCCGACCCGTCCCATCACTCTGCTCGTCGGCTTCGCCCCTGGCGGCGGCACGGACATCATTTCCCGCCTGCTGCAGCCCGCCCTGCAGCAGGAGCTTGGTCAGCCGATCGCGGTGGAGAACCGGCCCGGCGCCAGCGGCACCATCGCCGCCCTCGCCGGCACCCGCGCCGCGCCGGATGGCTACACGCTGTACATGACGACGGTCAGCGCCTCCGCCGTGGTGCCGCCGGTGATGCGCCCGCCACCCTTCGACATCTACCGCGATCAGACCGCCATCGTGCTGGCCGCCACGGTGCCGCTGGTCGTCGTGGTACCCACCACCTCCCCGGCGCAGGATCTGAGGGGGCTGATCGAGCACGCGAAGAAGCATCCGGGGGAGCTGAACTACTCCTCCTCCGGCGTCGCCACCCAGCAGCACCTGGCGGCGGAACTGCTCGCGGCCCAGGCCGGCATCCGCATGACGCATGTGCCCTTCCGCGGCACCGGTCAGGTGGTAAATGAGATCCTGGCCGGGCGCATCGACTTGGCCATCGACACCTTCCCCACCTACCTGCCGCATATCCGCGCCGGCCGCGTCCGCATCCTCGCCACTACCATGCCGGAGCGGATCGAATGGCTGCCGGATGTGCCGACCGTGGCGGAAAGCGGCTTCCCCGGCTTCGACGCCAATGTCTGGTACATGCTGATGGGTCCGCCCGGCCTGCCCACCCCGATCAGCGACCGCCTGGTCACGGCGGTGAACAAGGCGCTGCAGGATCCGGCGCTGCGCGCCCGCGTCCGCGATGCCGGCTTCATCCCCGGCGGCGGCAGCAGCGCCGATGCCGCGGCGCTGCTGCGGCGCGACGCGGAACGCTATGCCGAACTGATCCGTAACGCGAATATCCGGATCGAGTGAGCAGGCTTGCCGAGGGCGCGGCTGTCCCCGTCCTCGGCCGCCGCCCTTCCAGCCATTGCGTCCTGTGCGCTCCGGCCCGCGCTCGTCGCGCAGCGATGCGCGGGACGGACAGTAAAACACGAGCATTTTCGCCCATTTTCGCGCGACCAGTGAAGTGGCGTCGTATCGCACCCGTGATGCTACCGAATGGGCGTCATTCCGTTTTAAGGCCGGGACCATTTGTTCGGGAACCGGGAAGACATGGCGATTCTGGAAGGAACGGACAACGCGGATGTTCTCACCGCGGCTGCCGACGGAGACATCCTGATCGGCAAGGGCGGCAATGACACGTTGAATGGCGGAGGCCGTTTCGCCTTCGTGGCCTACTGGACCTCGCCCAGCGCGGTCGGCGTGCAGCTCTTCAGCGAGACGGCCAATGACGGCTTCGGCGGCACCGACAGGCTGTTCAACATCCACGGGGTGTTCGGCTCCGCCTTCAACGATGTGATCTTAGGCAGCGCCCTGACGGATGTGCTGAGCGGCCTGGACGGCGACGACAACCTGCAGGGGCTGGACGGGGATGATGTCCTCGATGGTGGCCAGGGCAATGATTCCATCGATGGTGGCGTGGGCAACGACACAGCCAATTTCAACGGCAACCGTTCCGACTACACCGTCACCGCCTCCGGCAGCGGCTTCATCATCGTCGACAACCGCCCCGGCAGCGATGGCACGGATACCGTGGTCAATGTGGAAGCCTTCCAGTTCGCCGATGGCACGCTGACGGCGGACAACCTGCTGACCGGGAGCCCGGCCGGCGGCGTCACCGGCACGCCCGGGGGTGACCGCCTCGCTGACCGCCCTGGCGACACCACCATCGACGGCCTGGGCGGCTATGACTGGCTCGACCTGCAGGGGAGCGGCTATCGCGGCGGCCAGGTGAGCCCGCAGGCGGATGGCAGCCTGCTGCTGGTCCATGCCGGGGAGACCGACACGCTGCGCCATGTCGAGGAGGTCCGCTTCCTCGATGGCCGGCTGGTCCTCGACCAGGCCGCCCCGGCCGCCCAGGTGGTCCGCCTCTACCAGGCCGCGCTCGGCCGCACCCCGGACCAGGGCGGGCTCGATGGCTGGACCGCCCTGCTCGAGAGCGGCACGCCGCTCTCCGCCGCCGCCCAGGGCTTCCTCGCCTCGCCCGAGTTCCAGAGCCGCTTCAGCGCCGCCGCCGGGCCGGACGATGCCGCCTTCATCGAGCAGCTCTACCAGAACGTGCTGCACCGCCCCGCCGACCCGGAGGGCAGGGCCAACTGGCTGGCCATCCTGGCCGACCAGCGCCTGGACCGGGCCGGGGTGCTGGCCGGCTTCGCGGAAAGCGCGGAGAACCAGGCCAACACCGCCCCGCTCACCAGCCCGGGCGTCTGGCTGCTGGACCCGACCGCGGCCGCCCTCGCCCGGCTCTACGACACGGTGCTCGGGCGGCTGCCCGACCTGCCCGGCCTGGCCGGCTGGAAGGCGCTGATCGAGAGCGGCACGCTCGATCTGAAGGGGGCGGCGCAGGGCTTCATGGGCAGTGCGGAGTTCCAGCAGCAGTTCGGCGGGCTGGGCCATGCCGCCTTCGTCGAGACCCTCTACCAGCACAGCCTGCACCGCCCCGCCGACCCGGCCGGCAAGGCCGGCTGGACCGGCGCGCTCGAGGCCCAGCAGCTGGACCGGGCCGATGTGGTGCTCGGCTTCTCCGAGAGCCCCGAGCATATCGCCAACACCGCCCCGGCCATCATGAGCCCCAACCCAGCCGAATACGGCATCCTCTTCGCCTGAAAGGGCCAGCGGTGGCCCCTGCTTACTGCACCCCAGGCAGGGCTACCGCTTCACGACGATCCGGCAGCCGCCACTGGGAGGCTCGGCTTCCGGCCTGAATTCGACCCGGCAGGTCGGCGGGAGGCCACACAGGGGCAGCCCCTGTCCTGGCGCATGCCATGGTCCGGCGCAAAGCGGGGCTCCGAAGGCGGCGGTTCAGGCCGGGACGTGACCGGCCCGGGATCTCAGCCAGGCACGTCGCGGTCGCCGGCGCCGATCGCCCGCTGCATGAAAACCACATCCAGCCAGCGGCCGAATTTCAGCCCGGCGGATCGCAGCACCCCTACCTGGCGAAAGCCAAGCGAGACATGCAGGCCGATGGAGCCGACATTCTCCGAATCACCGATCACCGCGAACATCTGCCGGAATCCTGCCGCCTCCGCCCGCTGCAGCAGCGCCGCGACCAGCGCCTTGCCGACGCCCTGGCCGCGGATATCGTCCCGGACGTAGACCGAATCCTCGCTGGCGAAGCGATAGGCGGAGCGCGGGCGGAACTGGGCAAAATAGGCGAAGCCCAGGATCTCCCCCGCCTCCTCCGCCACCAGCCAGGCCCAGCCTGCCTCCTGCACCCGCGCCATGCGCGCTGCCATCTCGGCTTCGGAGGGCGGCTCCTCCTCGAAGGTGCCGGTGCCGTGCAGCACGTGATGCGCGTAGATGGCGGTGATGGCCGGGAGGTCGGCCGGCCCGGCGTCGCGTATCAGCATTCGCCGTGCCTAGCCGTCTGGACGCAACGGAGCAAGCTGCAACAGCGACACGACACAGCTACACCGGCAACCCAAGCTCGCGCGCCAGCGCCTCGGCGAGGGCCAGCAGGGAACGGTCCCGCCCCGCCGCTGCGACCAATGAGAGCCCGACCGGCGCGCCTTCCGCCTTCGCCACCGGCAATGTCACCTCGCAGAGGCCCGCGAGGCCAGCGATGGCGGTCACGCCGAGGGTCCGCTCCCGCACAGCGTTCTGGTCGGAGAGCGGGATGCCGAGCTTCGGCGCCGGAACCGGGGAGGTGGGATAGGCCAGCACCGCGCCGCCGGCCAGCAGCGCCCGCATCCGCGCCTGGAACTGCCGGCGGAAGGCCCGGCCGGCCGCGGCCTTGGCCGGGTCCATCTCCCGGGCGGCGGCGAATCGCTCGCCCACGCCGGGGCCGAACTGCGGCTTCGTTGCCTCGATCCAGCTGCCGAGCGTCGCCCAGGCCTCCTCCGCCTGGATGCAGCGGAAATGCTCGTAGAGAGTGGCCAGCCCCTCCGGTGCCAGTTCCACCCGCAGGGCCCGGCCAAGCAGCCGCTCCGCACCCATCAGCGGCTCCGCCAATGCCGCCGCGGTGGCGGGCACGGCGTTCATCCAGGCCTCCTCCACCTTCATCAGCGGGCCGAGCGCGCCGCCGGGATCCTGCGGCAGCAGCACCTCGCCCACCCGGGCCAGCACACCGGCGCGGGCGGCGAACCAGCCGGCGGTGTCCAGGCTGGGGGCGAGGCCGCAGGCGCCGGCCAGGCTCACCGCGCCCCAGCTCGGCCGGATGCCGAAGATCCCGCAATAGCTGGCCGGGATACGGACCGAGCCGCCGGTATCCGAACCCATGGCGAAATCCACCAGCCCCGCCGCCACCGCCGCGACCGAGCCGCAGGATGAGCCGCCCGGGAAGCGGTCCGGCGCCGCCGGGTTGGTCGGCGTGCCGTGCCAGATATTCTCGCCGGTCAGGCCATAGGCGAGTTCCACCGTCTTCGTCTTGCCGCGCAAATGCGCGCCCGCCTGCAGCAGGGCGGTGACGCAGGGCGCGGTGGCCGCGGCAGGAGGATGCGTCCGCGCCCAGTCCGGACTGCCGTAGGTCGTGGGGTAGCCGGCGACGTCATAGAGATCCTTGACCGCGAAGCTCAGTCCCGCGAGCACGCCCTCCGGCGCGCCCGCGATCTCCACCTGCGGGCCGGGCACGAAAGCTCCGACGCTGTCGGTCACGGCATCTGCCATGGTGTCTTCCTCCGGCAGGTTCGCTAATCTAAAGGGTGCGACATCCAGGAGGGAATCTCAACGGAAAACCCTTCCGCATCCGCAACACTTCATGCCTTTTCATGCGGAAACCCGCTGCAGCGGCCGCCTCGCCACCCCGTCCGGGCCGAAATTGGCGTCGTCCAGCCAGGCTTCGATGGCGGCGCGGCGGGCCGGCCATTCATCCTCCAGGATGGAGAACATGGCAGTGTCCCGCCGGCGCCCCTTTACCACCATATGCGCGCGGAGCGTTCCTTCATAAATGAAGCCCAGGCGCTCCGCCGCCCGGCGGGAGGGCGCGTTGCACGCATTGCACTTCCACAGCAGGCGCCGATAGCCGAGATCATCCATCGCATGGCGCATCAGCAGGAACATCGCCTCGGTCGCCGCCCGGCTGCGCTGCATCCGCGGTGAGAACCAGATATTGCCGAGCTCGATCGCGGCATTGCCGGGCTGGATGTCCATCAGGGTCAGCCAGCCATCGGCGGTGCCGGTGCGGTGCGGGCGGACCGCCCAGGCCATGGGGTCGTGGGTGGTGGAGAATCCCGCCACGAAAGACCGTAGCGCCGCCTCCGAGTTGAAGGGGCCATACCCCATATAGGCCCAGGAGGCATCGCCCTCCGGCGTGCCGGCCATGGCCGCCTGCCAGAGTTCCGGCACATGCCGGACGTGCAATGGCTCCAGATCCACCGACCGGCCATGATGCGGCACCCGCGCCGGCAGCGGCCGGGGGGTGGAATCGACGACCGGACCCAGGGGAAGCTCGGCTACAGACATTGGTAAAAGACTCCTGGTGCCGGAATGGCGGGATGCATCCTGCCCGGACCTTGCGCCAGCGCAAGGCAGCTTTGCCCAAACCGGTGTTGCAGTTTCCGCCGCGCCGCAGCATGTAACGGACCCGATGGACGCCCTTGCCCTCAACCCTGCCGCCAAGCCCACCATCCCGGCCGCCTTCTATGGCGAGACGGTGACCTGGGTGCACCACTGGACGGACCGGCTGTTCTCCTTCCGCTGCACGCGGGACGAGCGCTTCCGCTTCACCGCCGGGCAGTTCGCCATGATCGGCCTGATGGTCGAGGATAAGCCGCTGGTCCGGGCCTATTCCATGGTCAGCGCGCCCTGGGAGGAGGAGCTGGAATTCCTCTCCATCAAGGTGCAGAACGGCCCCCTCACCTCCCGCCTGCAGCATATCCGGCCAGGCGACACGGTGCTGATCGGCAGGAAGCCCACCGGCACCCTGCTGATCGAGAACCTGCTGCCGGGGAAGACTCTCTGGCTGCTGGCCACTGGCACCGGCCTCGCCCCCTTCATGAGCCTGATCCGCGAGCCCGAGGCCTATGACCGGTTCGAGCGCGTGGTGCTGGTCCACACCGTCCGCGAGGTGAAGGAGCTGGCCTATTACGAGGCCATCTCCAAGGATCTCCCCGCCCATGAATTCCTGGGCGAGATGGTCCGCGACAAGCTGCTCTACTACCCGAGCGTGACGCGCGAGCCCTTCCGCAATCAGGGGCGGATCACCACGCTGATCGAATCGGGGCGCATCTTCGCCGATCTCGGCCTCCCGCCGCTCTCGACCGAGAGCGACCGGGTGATGCTCTGCGGGTCCGAGGCCATGAATGCCGATGTCTCGACGCTGCTGGAGGCGCGCGGCTTCATCGAGGGCTCCAACAGCGCACCCGGGACCTATGTGGTCGAGAAGGCTTTCGTGACGAAGTAGCGGCGGGGATTTCCCCCCGCTATCCCGCGGGTTGCCTGCGGGCAAGCCATTGCGCTTTGGACGCGTTTGGCCCTATGTGACGCTCGGTTGTGAAACCGCAGCGGGCGGTTGTCTGGCCTGCGGCGGTGATCATTCCGGGAGGGTCGAATATGTCCGAGGATTCGAAGCACGCGGCAGGCCGCCGGGGCCTGCTGAAGGCCGCCGCGGTGGGGGCCGCCGGTGCCGCCGTGCTGGCCACGCCGAATGTCAGCCGTGCCCAGACGGTGACGCTGCGCTTCCAGTCCACCTGGCCGCAGCGCGACATCTTCCACGAATTCGCCCAGGACTACGTCAACCGCGTCAACTCCATGACCGGCGGCCGGGTGCGGCTGGAACTGCTGGCAGCCGGCGCGGTGGTCGGCGCCTTCCAGCTTCTGGATGCAGTCTCCTCCGGCACGCTGGATGGCGGCCATGGCGTCGCCGCCTACTGGTTCGGCAAGAACAAGGCCTTCAGCCTGTTCGGCACCACGCCGCCCTGGTTCGGCGATGCCAACCAGCTCCTCGGCTGGTTCTATTACGGTGGCGGCGAGGCTCTCTATAAGGAGTTGCTGACCGACATCCTGAAGGTGAACGTCGTCGGCTTCCTGAGCGGCCCGATGCCGACCCAGCCCCTCGGCTGGTTCAAGAACCCGATCGAGCGGCCAGAGCAGATCCGCGGCCTGAAGTACCGCACCGTCGGCCTCGCCGCTGACCTGTTCAATGAACTCGGCGCCGCCGTTGTTTCCGTCCCGGGTGGCGAGATTGTGCCGGCGCTGGAGCGTGGCGTGATCGACGGGGCGGAGTTCAACAATCCCTCCTCCGACCGCGTCCTCGGCTTCCCTGACGTGGCCAAGGTCTACATGATCCAGAGCTATCACCAGAGGGTGGAGAGCTTCGAGATCCTGTTCAATAAGACCAAGTTCGAAAGCCTGCCCGATGAGGTGAAGGCCATCGTCCGCCATTCCGCCGAGGCGGCCTCCGCCGATATGAGCTGGAAGCTGCAGGACCGCTACTCGAAGGACCTGCTGGCCATGGCACAGCAGCAGGGCGTCAATGTCCGCCCGACGCCGCGGCCGGTGCTGGACGCCCAGCTGAAGGCCTGGGACCGGGTGATCCAGAAGCTGGAGGCCGACAACTCCTCCCCGCATAACGGCCCCTTCTTCAAGAAGGTCTGTGACAGCCAGCGCGATTGGTGCCGCCGCGTGGGCAATTTCTTCCTGCGCTACGAGGCGAGCCCGGTCGTCTCCTACAACCATTTCTTCGCACGTTAAAACGCATGACTGAGCGCCGCCGGGCCCTGGCCGGAGGGTCCGGCGGCGTTTCCTTGTCTGTTAATTAGTTCGGGGGGGATTTCAGCCGATGCAGCGCCTGCTCCTCGGCATAGACCGGCTCAGCACGATCATCGGCCAGGCTTTCGCCTGGATCATCCTGCTGCTGACCGGCGTCGTCGTGTACGAGGTCTTCGTCCGCTACGTGTTCCGCGCCCCGACGAGCTGGGGCTACGACGTGTCCTACATGCTGTATGGCACGCTGTTCATGATGGCAGGCGCCTATACGCTGTCCCGCAACGGGCATGTCCGCGGCGACTTCCTGTATCGCAATTTCCGGCCGCGGCTGCAGGCCTGGTTCGACCTGGTTCTCTACATCCTGTTCTTCTTCCCGGCCGTGATCGCCTTCATGATCTCGGGCCTGGACTTCTTCCAGGACAGCTTCCGCCAGAACGAGCGGAGCATGTTCAGCCCGACCGGGCCGGTGATCTGGCCCTTCAAATTCCTGATTCCCCTGGTGGGCTTCCTGCTGCTGCTGCAGGGCCTGGCCGAAACGGTGCGCTGCATCCGCTGCATCCGCGATGGCGTCTGGCCGCAGCGCCTCTCGGATGTCGAGGAGATGGAGCAGAAGATCCTGGCCGCAGCGGCGGAGCAGGATCCTGAGAAGCTGGCACGCAGGATCGCGCAGACCGGCCGAATCCCCGGCGAGAAGGCCGGCGACGAACGCAACGGATGGTAGGCCCCCGATGAGCGACGGCGCGCTGGGTCTCACCCAGCTTTTCCTCTTCCTCTTCTTCATCATGCTGGGATTCCCGATCGCCTTCACCCTGATGGCGATGGGGCTGTTCTTCGGCTATCTCGGCATGGGGGACCGGATCTTCGACCTGCTGGTTCAGCGCACTTATTCGGTGATGGCGAATGATGTGCTGATCAGCGTCCCGCTCTTCGTCTTCATGGGCTACATCATCGAGCGGGCGAACATCCTGGACCGGCTGTTCCGCAGCCTGCAGATGGCCAGCGGCAACATTCCCGGCTCGCTCGCCGTCGCGACCCTGGCCACCTGCGCGCTCTTCGCCACCGCCACGGGCATCGTCGGCGCGGTGGTGACGCTGATGGGGCTGCTCGCCTTCCCGGCCATGCTGCGCGCCGGCTATGATGTGAGGCTTGCCTCCGGCGTGGTGGCGGCAGGGGGGTGCCTTGGCATCCTGATCCCGCCCTCGATCATGCTGATCCTCTATGGCGCGACGGCGGGCGTCTCCGTGGTGCAACTCTACGCAGCGGCCTTTTTCCCCGGCATCATGCTGGCGGGGCTCTATGTCGCCTATGCCATGGGCATTGCGGTGGTGAAGCCGCACTACGCCCCGCGCCTGCCGCCGGAGGAGGTGAACGTCCCCTTCACCACCATCCTCTTCTCTCTCCTCACCTCCTTCTTTCCGCTGGCGCTGCTGATCGCGTCGGTGCTGGGCGCCATCCTGATGGGCCTGGCGACACCTTCCGAGGCGGCGGCAATGGGCTCGCTCGGCTCCGTCCTGCTGGCCATCGCCTATCGCAGCTTCACCTGGGAAAAGCTGAAGGAGAGCGTCTTCCTCACCGCCCGGACCAGCGCCATGGTCTGCTGGCTCTTCGTAGGCAGCGCGATCTTCTCCTCGGTCTTTGGCTATCTCGGCGGCCAGCAGCTCGTGGAGGAGTTCTTCAAAGGCCTGCCGCTCAACAGCTTCACCTTCATGCTGCTGGCGCAGATCCTGATCTTCATCCTCGGCTGGCCGCTGGAATGGACGGAGATCATTGTGATCTTCGTGCCGATCTTCCTGCCGCTGCTCGACACGTTCGGCGTGGACCCGATGTTCTTCGGAGTGATGATCGCGCTGAACCTGCAGACCAGCTTCCTCTCCCCGCCCGTGGCCATGGCTGCCTTCTACCTGAAGGGCGTGGCGCCGAAGCATGTGCGCCTGGAGTCGATCTTCGCCGGCTGCATGCCCTTCATCGCCATCGTCGTCTTCTGCATGGCCTGCACTTACATCTTCCCCGGCCTGGTCCATTGGCTGCCGGAGCAGCTTTATGGCAGCACTCCCGCAAGCGAGCCTGCCCTCCAGGTGGAGGCCCCGCCCAGTGGCGGCTTCCAGGAGGAAGAAGTCGTGCTGCCGCCGCTGAACTGAGGACCGGGCGCATGGATCAGGCGATGCGCGAAGCGGCGGCTGGCTGGCTGGCCGAGGCGGTCGAGACCGGCAACCCCCTCGCCCCGCTGCCCGCAGAGGCGGCACCCCGCACAGTGTCGGAGGGCGCCCGTATCGCCGCACTGGTACTGGAGCGGCTGGGGATGGTGCCCTGTGGCCTCCGCCTTGCCCCCGGCCCGGGTGCAAGGATGGTGCCGGGGCCGGTGCTGGAGACGCGGCTGCTGCCGGATGGCGCCAATATCGCCCTGGCAACGCTGCGACATCCCACCGTCGCCCCCGCGGTGCTGGGCGTACTGGCCGAGGACCTGCCGCGCCGCGGCGAGGCGCCACCCGTCTTCGCCAGCCTTCATCCACTGCTCGACATCGCCGCCTGGAGGTTGCGCGACCCGCCCACGACCGCCGCCCTGGCCACGGCCGATCTCGGCGGCCTCGGTCTGCTCGTTGCCGGCCGAGCAAAGCAGATGACGCCAGCACCGCTCCCGCTTGTCTTCGGGCCTGCCGGGACCAGGCGGCGAGGCAATCAGGTGGACGTCCCCGGAGCGTTGCAGCAGGCAGCCCTCGCCGCGCGGCGTGCCGGCGGCCTGCCTCAAGGGGCCGTGCTGGTGGCGGTGCTTGGCCCTGCCCTGGTGCCGGCACCCGGAACGGAACTTTTGGCCTCCTTCGGGGCACTTGGCCGTGTCCGGGCGCATTTTACCTGACTGACGAAGTAGCGGCTGGTGAAGGCCGCCGGCTTTCCGCCTTGCCGGCGGAGAAGTCGGCAATGGAATGCAAGACTATTACGCAATAGACGATTCAACGCGCGGACTCACAGCTGGCGGCCGGGAGGAATTCCGCGCCTGATCAGTTGCAAATCATGCGGGTTCCCCCGGCGGAGTCTCCGCCCCGCACCGGGACATCGCAATCCAGCGCCTTCCGCGGCCCTGCAGGATGCGGCGAGGCACCCTGCCGTTCCAGGCTCCGGGCTCGCGCGGAGGCTGCCCTTCAAGCGGCATTTTCATACAATTTCGTGAAATTCCTGTCTTCAAGGTTTAATTGACCGCCCCGCGCACGGATTGGGAATTTGGTCCCTGGCCGCGCAACCAGCGCGGACCGCCGGGAGCCATGGCGCCTCCTTTGCCTGCCCTGGCGTGCAGAAGAACAGGGCAGGAAACCGCTATGAGTTCAACAACACCAGCACGAGGTGCCGGAAAACCCCAGCCGATGACGGCCGAGGAGAGGAAGGTCATCATCGCCTCCTCGGCCGGCACTGTCTTCGAGTGGTATGACTTCTACCTTTATGGCTCGCTGGCGGCCGTAATCGGCGCCAACTTCTTCAGCCAGTTCCCCGAAAGCACGCGGAACATCTTCGCCTTGCTGGCCTTCGCCGCGGGCTTCCTGGTGCGGCCTTTCGGCGCGCTCGTCTTCGGCCGGCTCGGCGATCTGGTGGGGCGGAAATACACCTTCCTCGTCACCATCCTGATCATGGGCACCTCGACCTTCATCGTCGGCCTGCTGCCCGGATCGGAGTCCATCGGCATCGCTGCGCCCATCATCCTGATCGGCCTGCGGCTGCTGCAAGGCTTGGCGCTCGGCGGCGAGTATGGCGGCGCCGCAACCTATGTGGCCGAGCATGCCCCGCAAGGCCGCCGTGGCTTCTACACCAGCTTCATCCAGATCACGGCAACCGCTGGCTTGTTCATGTCGCTGCTGGTGATCCTGTTCACCCAGGCGGCCACTGGCCCGGAAAGCTTCCGGGAGTGGGGCTGGCGCATCCCCTTCCTGGTTTCCATCATCCTGCTCGGCATCTCCGTCTGGATCCGGCTGCAGCTTGAGGAGACCCCGGCCTTCAAGCGCATGAAGGCGCAAGGTACGCAGTCCAAGGCGCCGCTGCGCGAGGCCTTCGGCCAGTGGAAGAATGCCCGCATCGCGCTGATCGCGCTGCTGGGCCTGGTCGCCGGCCAGGCAGTCGTCTGGTATACTGGTCAGTTCTACGCCCTGTTCTTCCTGCAATCCCTGCTGAAGGTGGATGCCTATACGGCGAACCTGCTGGTCGCCTGGTCCCTGCTGCTGGGAAGCGGCTTCTTCGTGGTCTTCGGCTGGCTGTCGGACAAGATCGGCCGCAAGCCGATCATCCTGGCCGGCTGCCTGATCGCAGCAGTGACCTACTTCCCGCTGTTCAAGGCGATGACCGCCACAGCCAACCCGGCATTGCACCAGGCGCAGCAGACGGTGCCGGTCGTGGTCTCCACGCATCCGGAGAATTGCTCCTTCCAGTTCAACCCGACCGGAACGGCGCAATTCACCTCGGCCTCCGACATCACCAAGGCGACGCTCGCCCGCCTGTCGGTGACCTACACCGAGACCGAGGCGCCCCCGGACGCCATCGCCACCGTCCGGGTCGGCGACCGGGTCGTCGAGGCCTTCGATGCCAGCAGGCTCAGTGCGCAGGAGCGCGCAGCGCAGACCGCCCGCTTCAACCGGGAGCTGACCGAGGCGATCACGGCCGCAGGCTATCCGCCGGCGGCGAACCCCTCCGTGGTGAAGATGTCGAACCCCCTCGACATCTTCCGCCCGCAGGTTGCCACGCTGATCGGCATCCTGCTGGTGCTGGTGATCTACGTCACCATGGTCTACGGGCCTATCGCGGCGGCGCTGGTCGAACTGTTCCCGACACGCATCCGCTACAGCGCCATGTCCCTGCCCTACCATATCGGCAATGGCTGGTTCGGTGGCCTGTTGCCCGCCACGTCCTTCGCCATCGTGGCGCAGACCGGCGATATCTATTCGGGCCTCTGGTACCCGATCGCGATCGCTGTCATGACCGTGGTCATCGGCCTGATCTTCGTGCCGGAGACCAAGGATCGCGACATCTTCGCCGCCGACGCGGCGGAAACGCCGCGTGCGCGACCGGCCAGCGCCACCATCTAGGTGCGCTCCTCCCGCCGCTGCGGCGGATCAGACAAGGCGCCGGAGACGACCTCTCCGGCGCCTTTTTCGTACGGTGTCCAGCCCTAGCCCCCGGTGGGCGGCAGCGGTCCCTGCCCCGCCCTGTCTCGCCGTATCCGCACGCCGCGCCGCTTCATGTCGCGTAGCGCGAGATAGGCCATCGCCGCCATGACCGCATCGTTCAGCGCCACATGCTGCTCCAGCGGCGGGATGCCGAGATCCGCCAGCATGGTGGCGAAGCGCAGGTCGAAGCTGGTGCCCGGCGGCGCGTCCCCGTACTTGCGGTCGTAATACAGCACCGAAACCTCTATGCGCCGGTTCGGCAGCTTGGTCTCCAGCAGGTCGAGCGTGTATCTGTCCAGCATCCGCAGGTCGAAATCGATGTAGTAGCCGACCAGCGGCCGCCCGCCGATGAAGCGCAGCAGGTCGGGCAGCACCCGCCGCATCGGCAGCGCACCCGCCACGTCCCGCCGGCGCAGGCGGTGCACCTTGATCGACTCCGCACTGGCCTCGCGGACTTCCGGCCGGACCACGGCCTCGAAGCGCTCCGAGAGCAGGATCCGGTTGCCGCGCACCGGCACGGCGGCGACGGCAAGGATCTCGTCCTTGCGCGGGTCGAGCCCGGTGGTCTCGCAATCGAGGGAGACAACTTCGCCCGGCGGCCCGCCCTCGAACAGGAACCGGAAGGCATGGTCGCCGAGGCTCGCGCGCCAGAAGAGCCGCTGCAGCCAGCCGCGTTGCACTTAGAAGGCCCCGAGCCGGTAGCGGTTGCGGATGATCTCGCGGAACTGCCGCACGATGCGGAGCGCATCGCGCAGGATGTCGCGGTCGGCGGCGGACAGGCGGCTCGGCCGGACCAGAGCCTCCGGCGCCGCGTCGCCGCGCCGCATCGCTTCAAGCTGCGAGCGCAGCCGGTACTCCATGAAGACGCGGAGCGCCGAAAGCAGTTCGCGTCCGAATTCCGGCTCGAAGGCACCGGCCTCCACCAGGGCCCGGATACGGTCGGCGGTGGCGGTCGCCAGGATGCCACGCTCGACGGCCAGGCAGCGCATGCCGTGCACGATGGGGAAGATCCCGGCTTTCTTGATGTCGATCTCCTCCTCCGCCACGCCGACCGACGCCATCAGGGAGAAGAGCACGCCAAGCTGCGGCGTGGCGAAGCTCTCGATCAGGCCGGCGAAGCGGGCGAGCAGCACCTGTTCCCCATGCATCAGCGAGACAAGGCTCCGCTTCGCCTCCTCCAGCAGCGCCCGGCGCCCCGTGACCGCGACGGCATCGAGGAAGATGGCGAGATTCATCGCCGCCTCCGGGCTGCGATCCAGAACCCAGGCACGCAACTGCCGCATCAACCCGTCCAGCGGCTGCGACCAGACCGGGTTGCGCACCGTCACGTTGCCCGGACAGGGCGGGAAGCCGAAATGGTCCAGGGCGCCGGAGAAGCTCTCGCGGAACATCGCAAGCTCCGTCTCCGGCACGGGCCGGGCCAGCAGCAGGCCGTTGTCCTGGTCGGTGCGCAGCGTCTGCTCGCCACGCCCCTCGCTGCCCATGACCAGCAGGCAGCCATGCTCCCGGATGGAGGGCGGCGCCAGCAAGTCGAACAGCTTCACGAAGAGCCGCCGGTTCAGGTCGGAGGTGATCTCCGCGATCGCCTCCACCCGCACTCCCTGGCGGTGCAGGCGCTCCACCTGCGCCTGGATCTCCCGCGCCGCAATGGCCAGGTCCTCGGTGCCTCGCGCACGGTCGATCCGGCCGGGGATGAGCTGGGAGTTGCCGGCCACCAGGCCAAGGATGTCGATATCCTCCAGGAAGCCGGTGAAGGCGCCGCCCGAGCGCACGGCGACGCGCCGCTTGTCGTGGCGAGTCATCAGCAGCACCGCCTCGAAGATGAAGTCCTCCGCCTCCACCGCGATCACATCGAAATGGCAAACTTCGCGTACCAGGGTTTCCAGCGGCAGCCGCTTCAGCACCACCGCCTTGGAGAGGTTCATGCCGGTTACGACGCCGATCCGCTCGCCGTCGCGGACGAAGAGGGCGTTGATGTTCGCCTCCCGCATCCGGTGACCGGCCTCCTCCAGCGTCGTGTCGCCCGGGATGAAGACGGCGGTGCCGCGGCATGCCTCCCGCACCCGCGCGCGGAGGACGCTCTCCATGCCCTCGGCCCGGTGGTTGCGGGCAAAGGCGTCTAGTTTGGCGGAGATCTCGGAATAGAAGAAGGCGGCGAAGCCGGCATTCTCCGCGATCAGGCGCAGCACCAGGTCGCGCGGGATCAGGAAGCAGAGCGTCTCCTCCGCGGCGAGGAAATCCTCGCCGGCGGCGCCATGCACCAGGGCGCGGCTGTCGAAACTGTCGCTGGGTCCCAGCACGGCCTCCAGCGCCTCGCCCTGCCGGACCTCCACCACGCCCTTGAGGATGACATGCAGGTGCCCGGAGGACCGGCCGCTGGCGAGGATGACCTCGAGATCGGAAGAGCACACGTCTGAACTCCAGTCACTGACCAATCTCGTATGCCGTCTTCTGCTTGA
>CALGVL010000411.1 GCA_937930165.1 uncultured Acetobacteraceae bacterium | reverse complement strand
AACGATGGTGGCGTCGCGGCCGGGCCGGGCGATGCGGGCGCGGCCGATCGGCACCGGCTCCGGCGCCTCGGCCACCTCGCCCTTCATGGCATAGAGCGCCTTGTTTTCCACCACCACCACCGGATCCGGATCGGCGATGGCGCTGCGCAGCAGGCCGTAGGCGTCGGCGGGCGTTGCCGGGCAGACCACCTTCAGGCCGGGCACATGGCACAGCCAGGCTTCCAGGCATTGCGAATGCTGCGGCCCGGCGGAGAGGCCACCGCCATGCGGCGTGCGCAGCACCAGCGGCACGCCACGCTGGCCGCCGAACATGAAGCGCGCCTTCGCCGCCTGATTCACTAGCGCGTCCATGGCCAGGGTGATGAAGTCCATGAACATGATCTCGGCCACGGGCTTCAGGCCGGAGAGCGCCGCCCCCACCGCGGCGCCCATGATCCCCGCCTCGGCGATCGGCGTGTCGCGCACGCGGTCCGGGCCGAATTTCTCCTGCAAGCCGCGAGTGACACCGAAGGGGCCGCCGGCAGCGCCGATATCCTCGCCCAGCAGGATCACCGAGGGATCCTCGGCCAGGGCCTCGGCCAGGGCGCGGTTCAGCGCCTGCCCCATGCGGAGTTCCGGCATGGCTCAGCCCCCTGCCGGCGCATAGGCGCCATGCTGCGCACTGGCCCAGTCCGCGGCCGGCGCGGTGCGCGCAGCGGCGATGGCAGCGGCCACGGCCTCGTGCGTCTGCACCTCGATCGCTTCGAGTTCCGCCTCGGCGGTGCCGGCGGCCAGCAGGGCGGCGCGGCTGCGGGCGATGGGGTCGTGTTCCGCCATGCGGCCGGCTTCCTCCGGGTCGCGGTAGCGTTGCGGGTCGCCCTCGAAATGACCGCGCCAGCGATGGGTGCGTGCTTCCAGCACGCGTGGCCCCTCGCCGCGGCGCAGCGCCGCCACGGCCTCGGCCGCGGCCGTGGCGACGGCGGGAGCGTCGTTGCCGTCCACCTCCACATGCCGTACGCTATAGGCGGCGGCCCAGGCGGAGAGCTTCGCCGCCACCTGGGTGTCGCTGCGGCTGAACTCGGCCCAGCCGTTGTTCTCGCAGACCATCAGAAGCGGCAGGCGCCAGATGGCGGCCATGTTCAGCGTCTCATGCATGGCGCCCTCGGCCAGCGCGCCATCGCCGAAGAAGGCCACCGCCACGCCATTCGTGCCGCGAACCTGATGCGCCAGCGCCGCGCCCAACGCGATGGGCGCGCCGGCGCCGACGATGCCATTGGCGCCCAGCATGCCGCGCTGCAGATCCGCCACATGCATGGACCCGCCCCGCCCGCCGCAGAGGCCGGTGGCCTTGCCCATCACTTCGGCGAAGAAGCCGTCCAGTGCCATGCCGCGGGCGATGGCATGCCCGTGCCCGCGATGCGTGGAGGCGACCGAATCCTGCGGCGCGAGCGCGCTGCACACCCCTGCCGCGACGCCCTCCTGCCCCACCGAGAGATGGATGAAGCCCGGCACCTCCCCATCCGCGAAGAGGCGGGCGAGGGCCAGTTCCGCCTCGCGGATGGTCAGCATCATGCGGAAGAGAGAAAGCGGGTCCGCCATGCGCCTCATACCTGCAGGTAGCGTGCCTGGATGGATGGGTCGGCACGGAATTGCTCCACGCTGCCACGCCAGACGATGCTGCCCTTGTCGATGACCGCCACCGCTGTGGCGACGCCCAGGCAGAAGCGGCTGTTCTGCTCCGCCAGGACAATGGTGGTGCCCATCTGCCGCAGCTTGCGGATCAGCTCCCCGATCTGCGCCACGATCAGCGGCGCCAGCCCTTCCGAGGGCTCGTCCAGCAGCAGCACGGCCGGGTTGCCCATCAGGCTGCGGGCGATGGTAAGCATCTGCTGCTCCCCGCCCGAGAGCCGCCCGGCCAGGCGCTTGCGCAGCGGCGCCAGCAGCGGGAAGACCTCGAAGGCGCGGGCCATGGTCCAATTGCCGCCGCCCGGGCCGGGCTTCTGGGCGATCTCCAGATTCTCCTCGACCGTGTGCTCGGGGAAGACCTGCCGGTCCTCGGGCACGAAACCGATGCCGGCGCGGGCGATGCGATAGGGTTTCTGCCCGGCGAGGTCCTGCCCGCGCAGGCTCACTCGGCCGGCGCGCGGCGGCAGCAGGCCGGCGATGGCCTTGAAGGTGGAACTCTTGCCGGCACCATTGCGGCCCATCAGCGCCAGGGTCTCGCCCCGCTCTACCGAGAAGCCGATGCCGAACAGAACCTGGCTGGAACCATAGGCGGCGTCCAGCCCCTCCACGACCAGTTCGGCACTCACGGCGCGGTGCCCTCCAGCGCATGCTCGGCGCCGAGATAGGCCTCGATCACCGCCGGGTTCCGCCGCACCTCCTCCGGCGTGCCCTGGGCCAGCACGGCACCGTAGCGCAGCACTCGCACCGTTTCGGCGATGCGGAAGACGATGTCCATGTCGTGCTCGATGAAGACCAGCGTCATGCGCCGCGCCTCCCACAGCCGATGCACGCGCTCGATCATGCGCCAGCGTTCCTCAGGGCCCATTCCAGCGGTCGGCTCGTCCAGCAGCAGCACCTTGGGGTCGAGGGCGAGGGCCAGGGCGATGTCGAGCAGCTTCTGGTCGCCATGCGAGAGATGTCGCGCCTGCACCCCGGCTAGTGCCGACAGGCCGCAGAGCTCCATCACCTCGGCCGCGCGGGTGGCGACATCGGCAGGCGGGAAGGCGCGGAACAGGCTGGCGGTGCGCCCCTCATGCGTCAGGATGGCGGCGGCCAGGCTTTCCGAGACGGTGAAGCTCGGGAACAGGTTCGCCACCTGGAAGGCGCGGCCGATGCCGCGGCGAACGATCTCCTGCCGCTCCAGCCCGGTGATGTCCTCGCCATCCAGCAGCACGCGCCCGGCATCGGGCCTGATCCGGCCGCTGATGAGGTGGAACAGCGTGGTCTTGCCAGCCCCGTTCGGGCCGATGATGGCCGAGAGCGTGCCCGCCGGGAAATCCAGCGAGACATTGTCCGTGGCGACAACGCCGCCGAAGCTGCGGCGCAGCCCTTGCAGTTCCAGACGCCCGCCCCTCATCCGGCATTGCCCCGCGGACCGGGCAGCCCGCCATAGCTGGCCCAGGACCCCGCCACCAGCCAGCCGGCATCCACCGGCAGGTTGATGCCGGTGATGGCGCGCGCGGCATCGGAGCAGAGGAAGCACACTGCCTCGGCGATATCCTCCGGCGTGACCATCCGGCCGAGGGCGCTTGTCGCCTCCAGCAGCGTCACGTCGCGCTCGCCCTTGTCGATCGCTGCCTGCAAGGCTGGCGTGCGCGTATAGCCTGGCGAAACCGCGTTCACCCGCACGCCGGAGCGGCCCCATTCGGCGGCGAGGCAACGCGTCATCTCGATCACCGCCGCCTTGGCTGGCGAATAGGCGTGCAGCGGCATGGAGCGGATGCCGGCGATGGAGGCGATGGTGACGATCGCGCCCCGCCCGCGCAGCGCCATGCGCCGGCCGAAGGCTACCGCCGAATTCCAGGTGCCGATCTGGTCGATGCGGACAACCTCCTCCACATCGCGCTCCGGCAGTTCCTCGGCCCGCAGCGGCCGCTGGATGACGCCGGCTGAGGTGACGAGAATGTCCACCGGCCCGAGCTGCGCCTCGATCGCCGCCGCCGCCGCTTCGTTCGCCGCCAGGGTGGCGACGTCCAGCGCGAAGGCGGTGCCGCCCACCTCCTGCGCCACCGCCTCGGCCCGCCCCAGGTCGCGGTCGGCCACGGCGACGCGGGCGCCGCGCGCAGCCAGCATCCGGCAGCAGGCCGCGCCGATGCCGCTGGCGCCACCTGTGACCACCGCCACGCGGCCGACGAAGACTCCCTCGCTCATGCCCGCCTCCCCTGCCTCTCGCGCCAGGCATCCACGGCGAAGTCCAGCAGGCCCTTGCGCAGCCCAAGGACCAGAACCAGCAGGATGCTGCCCAGCACCAGGCCGTGATGCTCGGTGATGTTGGTGATCCAGTCGTTCAGCAGCAGGAAGATCGCCGCCCCGGCCAGCGGGCCAAGGAAAACGGTGATGCCCCCCAGCATGATCATGAAGATCGCTTCGCCCGAGGTGGTCCAATAGAGGAAGGTCGGAAAGGCGCCGGAGACGTAGAGGCTCATCAACACCCCGGCGAGGCCGGCGAAGGTCCCGGCAATGACGAAGGCGGCCAGCCGGTAGCGGAAGATGGAGAGGCCCAGGAAGGCCGCGCGCTCCGGATTGTCCCGCAGCATGCGCAGCGCCGCGCCGAAGGGAGAGCGCACCACCTGCCGTAGCGCGACCACCGAGGCCAGCAGGCAGAAGGCGGAGAACAGCGCCAGATGCCGCGCATCGCCAAGGTCGATGCCGAGGAAGGGCGGCTTCGGGATGCCGCCCATCAGCCCCTGGTCGCCGCCGGTCAGCGATACCCAGGAAATGACCAGCGAATGCAGTAGCATCTGGAAGGCGAGCGTCAGGAAGGCGAAATAGATCTCGGAGAGCCGCACGCAGAGCGCACCGATCACCAGAGCCAGCAGCGCGCTGAACACTATCGCCGCCAGGATGGCCATGGGAATCGACCAGCCGCCCGACTGCATCAGCAGCCCGAAGGTATAAGCTCCGGCCCCGAAAAAGGCGGCGTGGCCGAAGGAAACGAGGCCCGTCGTGCCGATCAGCAGGTTGAGCGACATCGCCATCAGGCCGAAGATGGCGAAGCGGATGGCGAAATCCAGCACCGAGGGCGCGCCGAGGCCGAGCGCCACCGCCGCCAGCGCCACGAAGCCCAGCAGCGCCAGCAGCGCATCGCCGCGCCAGGTCATGACGGTTCTCATGCGTGGCGCTTCCCGGCCAGGCCGCTCGGTTTCACCAGCAGTACCAGGGCCATGATCAGGAACATCAGCCCTTCCGTGAACAGCGGGAAGCCAATGGAGCCGAAGGAGCGGGTGAAGCCCAGCAGCAGCGAAGCGGCAAGCGCGCCCCAGATCGAGCCCATGCCGCCGATCACGGTGACGATGAAGCTTTCGATCAGGATGGAGA
>CALGVL010000410.1 GCA_937930165.1 uncultured Acetobacteraceae bacterium | reverse complement strand
CCGGTCTGGGCGATGGCAAGCTCATGCCCGCCGTCGCAGACGATGACGTCGCCCGGCTCTGCCATGTCGATGGCGCGGTGCAGCATCAGGTTGTCACCGGGGCGGGCACGCACGGTGAAGGCCGGGCCTGCCACCACCTTCCGGCCGCCATAGGCGCGGAAGCCGCCACGCATGGTCTGCATGCGATGCATCACATCGCCGATATTCGCCGCCGGCAGCCTCGCCGCTCGGGCACAAAGCGCGGCCTCGACGCGGGTGGTGACGGGACGGATGCGAAAGCCGACACTCATGCTGGGTTCCCCCTGGATTCTGCGGCCATCATGCCGGCCGGGGTGCTGCCGATCCAGCCCGCCCCGGTGGCGCAGGCGGCTTGTGCCTGCCCGGCACCTCCCGCACCATCGCCCGGCAGAGCCAGGGGAGGGACAGGCCATGGCGGAACGCATGAGCACGGCGCAAGCGGTGGTGGCCGGCCTGCTCGCCAATGGCATCGAGACGCTCTACGCCCTGCCCGGCGTGCAGAACGATCCGTTCTTCGATGCGCTCTACCACGCCCAGAACCGGCTGCGGGTGATCCATACGCGACATGAGCAGGGGGCGGCCTATATGGCGCTCGGCGCCGCCATGGCGACGGGGCGGCCGCAGGGGCTCTGCGTGGTGCCGGGGCCAGGGCTGCTGAATGCCGCCACGGCGCTGGCCACGGCCTATTCCGCCAATGCGCGTGCTGGCCCTGGTTGGCCAGATCCCGCTGCACGCCATCGGCCGCATGACCGGCCAACTGCACGAGGTGGTCGGCCAGACCGCCACCCTGCAAACCCTGACCAAGTGGAACGCCGTGGTGAAGGTGCCGGCCGAGGTGCTGCCGCTGATGGCGGAAGCCTTCACGCAGATGCTCAGTGGCCGGCCGCGCCCGGTCGGGCTGGAAGTGCCGATGGATGTCTGGCAGCGCGCCGCGCCGGTGCAGCCGCATGTCGCCGCGCAGCCCTTGCCTCCGCCGCCGGTGGATGAGGATGCGGCGGAGCAGGCGGCGAAGCTGCTCGGCCAGGCGGAGCGGCCAATGCTGCTGGTCGGCGGCGGCGCGCATGAGGCGCGCCATGCTGTGCGTGAGATAGCCGAGGCGCTGACCGCGCCCGTGCTTTCCTTCCGCATGGGCCGCGGCGTGCTGGATGCGCGGCATCCGCTGGATGTGCGCCTGCCGGTAGGGCACCGGCTCTGGGCCGAGGCGGATGCGGTGCTGGTCATCGGCACCCGTGCGCAGCAGCCACTTTCCGGCTGGGGGGTGGATGCCGGGCTGAAGGTGATCCGCATCGACTGCGACCCGGAGGAGATGACGCGCTTCGGCCAGCCGGATCTGGCGCTGCATGGCGATGCTGCGGCGATCCTGCCGGCGTTGGCGGCACGCCTCTCCCGCCACAACCGCAGCCGTCCCGGCCGTGCCGAGCATGTCGCACGAGTGAAGGCGGAGGTCATGGGCCGCGTCGCCGCCAAGCTGGCCCCGCAGGTGGAATTCCTGCGGGTGATGCGGGAGGAACTGCCGGAGGAAGGCATCTTTTTCGATGAGCTGACGCAGGTGGGCTATGTCTCCCGTCTCGTCTGGCCGGCCTATCGTTCCCGCACCTTCCTCTCGACCGGCCTGCAGGGGACGCTGGGCTGGGGCTTCGCCAGTGCGCTCGGCGCCAAGGCGGCGCTGCCAGGAGTGCCGGTGCTGTCCATCGCCGGCGATGGCGGCTTCATGTTCAACGTGCAGGAGCTGGCGACGGCGGTGCAGCACGGTATCGGGCTGGTCACGGTAGTCTTCAACGACAATGCCTATGGCAATGTCCGTGGCTTCCAGAAGCAGAATTTCGGCGGCAGGGTGATCGCCAGCGAGTTGCGCAATCCGGATTTCGTGCGGCTGGCCGAGAGCTTCGGCGCCCAGGGCATCCGCGCGAAGGGGCCGGAGCAACTGCGTGCCGCCCTGCGCCGCGGCTTCGCCACGGCGGATGGCCCGACCCTGATCGAGGTCCCGGTCGGCGAGATGCCGAGCCCCTGGGAGTTCATGATGCTGCCCCGGGTGCGTCCGGCGCGTTAGACGAAGGGGCGGTGTGGCCACGTGGACTTCCTCGTGGCCGCGGCCGGGAGCCGTCGCAGTGCCCCGGGCATCGGCTCAGTCGAGGAAGAAGGGCGTCTCCGCCTCCGGCTCGCCACGCAGCAGCAGGTCGAAGCGGAAGGCGCGGTCGCCTTCGATCGCGGCCATGGGCTGCGCCACCAGCAGGGCGCGCAGGCCGGGCTCCGGCAGGGCGTTCAGCACGGGGTCGGCGGCATTCGCCTCCGGGAAATCGGGGAAGAAGACCGTGGTGACCAAACGCCGCATGATGCCGGAGGCAAGGACGGCAAGGTTCACATGCGGTGCCCGAGGTCCGACGGCATCGCGATAGCCGCCAGGCATCACGGTGCGGAAGCGGTACCAGCCATCCGCATCCGTCCAGGCGCGACCCCAGCCGAGGAAATCCGGATCGGCCTTCGCATGCTCCGGGTCATGCGGATGGCGGAAGCGGCCCCCGGCATCCGCCTGCCAGGCTTCCAGCACGGCATTGACGCAGGGGCGGCCGCCTTCCTCCAGCACCCGGCCGGTGAGCCAGATCGGCTCGCCGCGCCTGGTCGGCGGCGCCCCGGCGGAGAGGCGGGTCAGGTCGTTGTCGCCTTCCCGGAAGAAGGTGCGCGGGAAGAAGGGGCCGATGGTGTGCCAGCCGGTCGGCGGCAGCGGGGCATTGCCGCGGCTCATGGCAGGGGCGGCGTCGCGTGGCGGCCACGCAGGATCATGTCATGCGTGAAGCCGAGCCATTCGCCCTCGATCTCGGTGGTTGGCACCTGCCGCGCGATCAGCCGCTCGCGCGCCGCCGGATCGGGGATGGAGAGGAGCAGCCGGTCGCATTCGTTCAGCGGGTCGCCGGGAAAATACATCTGGGTGACGAGGCGGGACAGCGAGCCCGGACCGAGCACCGAGAAATGCACATGCGGCGGCCGCCACCACCGCCCGCTGTCCGGCACCGGATAGGCGCCGGGCTTGATGGTGAAGAAGCCATAGCGTCCCTCGGCATCCGTGCGGCAGCGGCCGTTGCCGATGAAATTCGGATCGAGTGGCGCGTCGCGCTGGTCCAGCGGGTTGAAGTAGCGGCCTGCGGCATTGGCCTGCCACAGCTCGATGATCGCGTTTGCCACCGGCCGCCCGTCCTCGTCCAGCACTCGGCCCGAGACATGGATCAGCGAGCCGAGCGCCACGCGCCCCGGCCCCGCCACGGCCAGGTTGTCGTCGCCCGGCTGCAGCTTGGCCGCGAGGTCCAGCGGGCCGGTCAGTTCCGTGCGCGTCACCGGCCGGCGGAAAGGGGCGCGGCGCGGGTTGCGCAGCAGGGTGTTGCGATAGCCTTCGATCGGCACCTGCGGCTGGCCGCGCTCGTCATAGGGTTCGTAGAGGTCGGGCAGGGCGTTGTGCATGGAATGGATCCGGCGCTGCCGGTCAGCTTCGCCCTTATTGTTTACAGGGTCAACAAATAGCGCGGGCGCGCGCTCGTCCCGGTGCCATGCCGAGCCTTGCCTTCATGCGCTGGCAGCCGCACCGTTCCCCCGTGACCCGGACAGCCTTCCCCGCCGGCCTTCGTTCTCGCGCCGCGGCCTGCGCGCCGGCGGGCGGCTGCGTTGCCGCCC
>CALGVL010000409.1 GCA_937930165.1 uncultured Acetobacteraceae bacterium | reverse complement strand
ACCGGGCGCGGCGAGGCGATCGAGGTGCCGATGTTCGAGAACATGGCCAGCTTCGTCGCCAGCGAGCATCTCGGCGCTGCCACCTTTGACCCGCCGGAAGGCCCCGTCGGCGACGAGCGGCTGCTGAGCCCGGACTACCGGCCCCTGCCGACGCGGGATGGCTACATCACCGTTCGCCCGAACAACGACCGGCAGGCTTTCGCCTTCTTCGACGCCATCGGGCGGCCGGAGCTGAAGCAGGATCCGCGCTTCAGCAGCCCGATCCGCCGTACCGAGAATGCGGCCGACTATTTCGCGGTGCAGGTGGAGGCCCTGGCGCAAAGGACCACGGCGGAATGGCTGGAAATCTTCGCCGCCGCCGATGTGCCTGCGGCGGGCTACAACCGCATCGAGGATCTGCTGGAGGACCCGCATCTGCAGGATGTCGGCTTCTGGGAGGCCGACGACCACCCGACCGAGGGCCGCATCCGCCGCACCCGCACCGCCAACCGCTTCAGCGGCGGGATGCGGCAGGAGGTACTGCCCGCGCCGCGCCTCGGCCAGCACACGCGGGAGGTGCTGGCGGAACTCGGATATGATGCTGCCGAGATCGACCGAATGCTGGAAAGCGGCGCCGCACAGGCCGCCTGAGGAAACACCATGCCGAATCTTCCCACCTGGCGCTCCCTTCTCTTCGTCCCGGTGACGGCGGAGCGCTTCGTCGCCAAGGCGCATACCCGCGGCGCGGATGTCATCATCCTGGACCTGGAGGATTCCGTCGCGCCGGCGGAGAAGGATGCCGCCCGTGCCGCCCTGCCGGCCGCCGCGGCGCAGGTAGGCCAGGCGGGCGCGGAGGTCTGCGTCCGCATCAACCGCCCGCTGGAGCTTGCGGTGCCGGATATCGCCGCTGCGGTGATGCCCGCCGTCACCGCCCTGATGCTGCCGAAGGTCATGGGGCCGGAGCATGTGAAGCTGCTTTCGGAGGTGGTGACGGCGCGGGAGCAGGCGCTCGGGCTCCCGCTCGGGCATACCCGCTTCATCGGCGTGGTGGAGACGCCCCAGGCGCTGCCGCATCTGGCCGCCATCGCCGGCGCCGATCCACGCATGGTGGCGCTCGGGCTCGGGGTGGAGGACCTGTCCACGGAGCTGGAAGCGGTGCCCGGAGCCGACCTGCTCTATCATTTCGGCATGATGGTGGTGGCGGCGGCGCGCGGGGCGGGGATCCTGCCTTTCGGCTCCATCGGTCCCTTTGCCGATTTCAACGACCTGGAAGGCTATCGCGAGTCCCTTCGTCGCTCCCGCCGCCTGGGCTTCGCCTGCACCGCCTGCATCCACCCGCTGCATGTGCCGATCATTAATGAGGAATACGGACCCTCCGAGGCCGAGGTGGAGCGCGCCCGCCGCCTGATTGCCACCTTCGAGGAAGGGCTGGCCAAGGGCCTCGGCGCCGTGGCCTTCGAGGGGGCGATGATCGACCTGCCGGTGGTGGAGCGGGCGCGGCGGCTGCTGGCGCGGGCGCGGCGCTGAGGCGGCGGCCCGTTCGGCGGAGGGGGGGCGGGCACTGTCCCGAACGCCCCGCTGCCGTGGAGCGGCCGGCAGGAAAGGCGGGTGGGGCCGGAGCCAACCCCGCCCGGGGGCTCAGGCGTGCCCGGCGGCGCCCGAGAGCAGGAGCGGATTGACCTTCAGCTTGGCCATGGCGAGCTGCCATTTGTCCTCGGGCCCATCCCCGAAGAGCAGTGCCTCATCGGCCGGGACCGAGAGCCAGGCATTGGCCTGGATCTCCGCCTCAAGCTGGCCCGGCCCCCAGCCGGCATAGCCCAGCGCCAGCAGGCCGAGCCGTGGCCCGCCGCCGGCAGCGATAGCCTTCAGGATGTCCACGCTGGCGGTCAGCACCAGTTCCTCCGTCACCGCCAGCGATTGCTCGCTGGACCAGTCCGCCGTGTGCAGAACGAAGCCGCGCCCGCCCTCCACCGGCCCGCCCTGGTGCAGGCGGATGCGCCGCTGCGGCGGCACCGGCTCCAGGCCGAGCTGCTTCAGCAGGTCGTCGAAGGTCAGTCCCTCCAGCGGCCGGTTGAGGACGATGCCCATGGCCCCCTCGGGCGAATGGGCGCAGATGCAGATGACGGATTTCGCGAAGCGAGGATCCTGCATGCCAGGCATGGCGATCAGGATCTGGCCGCCGAGATACCCCTCACCCGGGGTGGTTGCCGGGATGGTCCGGCTGTACGCGCGTCTGGCCATGCCGCCAAGATGGAGGGGGCACCAACCGGCTGCAAGCGGTCCGGCCCGTCCGGGGGCAGGGCGGCGGTGACAGATCGGTGCGGACGGACTAGACGGGAAAGGTTGAAGAGGAGACATCCATGACGATCAAGGTCGGCGACAAGATTCCCTCAGCCAAGCTGATGCAGGCGACGACGGAAGGCCCGAAGGAGGTTTCCACAGATGAGATCTTCGCCGGCAAGACCGTGGTCCTGTTCGGCGTGCCGGGCGCCTTCACCCCCACCTGCTCTGCCAAGCACCTGCCGGGCTTCGTCCAGAATGCCGACCAGTTGAAGGCCAAGGGCGTCGATGTGAGCGCCTGCATGGCGGTGAACGACGCCTTCGTCATGGGCGCCTGGGGCAAGGACCAGGGCGTCGGCGACAAGGTGGTGATGCTGGCCGATGGCAGCGCCGATTTCACGAGGAAGCTGGGGCTGGAACTGGACCTGACCGCCCGTGGCCTGGGCGTCCGCTGCCAGCGCTTCGCCCTGATCGCCAAGGACGGCAAGGTGACGCATGTCGCTGTGGAGGCGCCCGGCGCCTTCGAGGTCAGCAAGGCCGAAGCCATCCTGGCCGCGCTCTGAGACCATCCGGGCCACTGCCGTTGCATCCCCTGGCCTTCGGCCTCTTCGCCTGGCAGGCCGGTTGCGTCTTCACGCTGCGCTCGATGCAGCTGTGGGCGGAGCCGGCCAAGGCGCAGGCACGGCTTACCGCCTATGCGCTGGAGAAGCAGCGCGCCTTCGCGGCAGGGGCCGTGGCGGCCGGGCGGGCGGGCCGGGCCGGTGC
>CALGVL010000408.1 GCA_937930165.1 uncultured Acetobacteraceae bacterium | reverse complement strand
AAGATCGGCATCGATCGCCATCTGCTTGCCGGGCATGGCGTCCAGGCTGAACCGCGCCGCCACCTCCGCGATGCGGCCGGAGCCCTTGGTGATGACCATGAAATTGATCACCAGGAGGATGGCGAAGACGATCAGCCCCACCACCACATCGCCGCCCATCAGGAAGCCGCCGAAGGCTGCGACCACATGGCCTGCGGCCTGCGGCCCCTCATGCCCATGCGTCAGGATGGTGCGGGTGGTGGCGACGTTGAGCGCCAGCCGCAGCAGGGTGGAGAGCAGCAGGATCTGCGGGAAGGAGGTGAAGTCCAGCGGCCGCTGCAGGAATAGCGCCACCATCAGCACCAGCACGGAGAGGGTGATGGACAGCGCCAGCCCGGCATCCAGCAGCAGCACCGGCAGCGGCACCACCAGCACCGCCAGCAGCAGCACGACGCCGAGCGCCAGCGCCACATCGCTGCCCAGCCGCAGCCGGCCGAGCCAGGGACGCAGCCAATCCGGAAGCGCGATCCCCCGCAAGGCTCAGCCCCCGGTCATGGGGAATCCGACCGGCGGCATCGTCATGGGCTGGCCCGGCAGCACCGGCACCGGCACGCCCTGAGCCCGGTACTCATGCAGCTTGTTGCGCAGCGTGCGGATGGAGATGCCGAGGATTTCCGCCGCCCGCGTCCGGTTGCCGAGGCAATGGGTGAGCGTCTCCAGGATCAGGTCGCGCTCCACCTCATCCACCCGGCGGCCGACCAGGGCGCTGACCGGGCGGGCTGCCGCGGGTGCCGGCGCGGGCGTGGCTGACGACGGGGCTTCCGGCGCGCGGTCCAGCCGCAGCGGCGTCAGTTCGATCGCATCGGTGCCGATCACTGGCCCCTGCGCGAGCAGCACCGCGCGGTGCATGGTGTTCTCCAGCTCCCGCACATTGCCGGGCCAGGGATGGGAGAGCAGCGGCGGCAGCACCTCCGGCGCCAATTCGCGCCGCGGCAGCCCGTTGGCATCGGCGAAGCGGGCGACGAAATGCTCGGCCAGGGCCAGGATGTCCCCCGGCCGCTCGCGCAGCGGCGGGATGCGCAGGGCGACGACGTTCAGGCGGAAGAACAGGTCCTCACGGAAGCGGCCGGCGCGCACCTCCGCAGCCAGGTCACGGTTGGTTGCGGCCAGGATGCGGACATCCACTTTCACCGGCTGGGTGCCGCCGAGCCGGTCGATCTCCTTCTCCTGCAAGGCGCGCAGCAGCTTGGCCTGGAGGCGCGGGTCCATCTCCCCGATCTCGTCCAGCAGCAGGGTGCCGCCATCCGCCTGTTCGAATTTGCCCTTGCGGGCCGCGACCGCGCCGCTGAAGGCGCCCTTCTCATGGCCGAACAGCTCGCTTTCCAGCAGGCTCTCCGGCAAGGCGGCGCAGTTCAGCGCGACGAAGGGACCGCGGGCGCGGCGGCTCTGGCGATGGATGTGGCGGGCCAGAACCTCCTTGCCTGTGCCGCTCTCGCCGGTGATGAGCACGCTCGCCTCGGCGCGCGCAATCTGCGCGGCGCGATCCAGCAGCGCCGCCATGGCCGGGTCACGGTGCACCGGCGCGTCCGGTTCCCCGGCCACCGCCTGCAGCATGGCGACGATCAGCTCGGCATCCGGGGGCAGGGGTAGGAATTCCTTCGCCCCGGCCTGGATGGCACGGACCGCGGCGGCGGCATCGGCATTGCGGCCGCAGGCTATGACGGGGCAGGCGATACGTTCTGCCTTAAGCTGCTCCAGCAGCCAGGCCACGTCATGCACCAGGTCGCAGAGGACCAGATCCGCGCCTTCCGCCCGCAGCCGCGCCAGCCCGGCGGTGACGCCATCCGCCTGCGTCAGCCGTGCCCCACGCGTCTGCGCGATGCGCGCCGCCTGGCCAAGTTCGCCATCCAGGGCGCCGATGATGAGAACGCGTGTCATAGCCCTTAGCCCAGCCGCTCGGCCTTGACGATCTCGGTCATGGTCACGCCCAGCCGGTTGTCGTCCACCATCACCACCTCCCCGCGCGCGACCAGGCGGTTATTGACGTAGATGTCCACCGCCTCGCCCAGCTTGCGGTCCAGCTCCACCACCGCGCCGCGGCCGAGCTTCAGCAGTTGAGAGACCTGCATGGTGGCGCG
Source organism: uncultured Acetobacteraceae bacterium (assembly GCA_937930165.1). Taxonomy (GTDB): domain Bacteria; phylum Pseudomonadota; class Alphaproteobacteria; order Acetobacterales; family Acetobacteraceae; genus CALGVL01. The sequence continues at coordinate 447 of CALGVL010000408.1, read as the reverse complement.
GCCGAGCACCGCGCTGACCTGGACGGGGATGTCATAGACGGCCTCCAGCTCCCGCGCCGCCGGGCCCATCTGGGAGCGCGCCGCGCCGGCCTCCGTCGCGGTCACCGCCTCGAAGGATTCAGTTTCGGCCATGCCTCAAGCCTCCTGTAATCCGAGCGCGGCCAGCACCCCGGCCACCGCGCCGCGCTGTTCCGCAAGCGACAGCACCGCGCCGCCGCCCCGCCAGGAGGCGCGCGCATCGCCGGGGGCAAGCGCCGCATCCTCCTTCACCGTGAGCCGCGCATCGCCGATGCGCGCCGCCGCTTCCGCCGCGCAGCCGGGCGCGACGGAGAGCGTCACCGCCACCCCGTCCCGCAGCAGCGGCTCCAGCATGGCGGCAAGATCTGCGGCCCTCTCCGGCGCAAGCCTTGCGGCGGCGGCGGGCAGCGCGGCATCCAGAGCCGCCAG
>CALGVL010000407.1 GCA_937930165.1 uncultured Acetobacteraceae bacterium | reverse complement strand
CCGGGGAACTCGCCATCATGGCGGGTGGGGAGGCGGCAGATCTGGACCGGGCCGAGCCGGTGCTGCGTGCCATGGGCACCAGCATTCATCGCTGCGGCGGCATCGGTGCCGGCCAGGCGATGAAGGCGCTGAACAATCTGGTCTCGGCCGGCGGCTTCCTGATCGGGATCGAGGCGCTGCTGATCGGCCAGCGCTTCGGACTCGATCCGGCGCTGATGGTGGATGTGCTGAACGCCTCCACCGGCATGAACAACAGCACGCAGAAGAAGTTCAAGCAGTTCGTGCTGTCGCGCCGCTTCGATTCCGGCTTCTCGCTGGACCTGATGGTGAAGGACCTCTCCATCGCGCTGGAGGTGGGGCGGGAGACGGCGACTCCGACGCCCTTCGCCGCACTGTGCCGCGAATTGTCGGCAAGCTGCCAGGCGCTGCTCGGACCGGGCCAAGATCACACCGCCCTGGCGCAGCTTTCCGAGAGGCTGGCGGGCGAGATCCTGGGAGGGAACAAATGACCTGGGAAGCCTATGCCATTCGCTACGGCCGGCATGACCGCCCGGCGCAGGCCAATTTCCTCATGCCGCTCGACGACCCGCATGAGGCCATGCCGCTGGACTACTATATCTGGCTGCTGCGTGGGCCGGGCGGGCATGAGATCCTGGTGGATACCGGCTTCGACGCCGCGCTGGCCGAGAAGCGCGGCCGCAGGCTCAGCCGCTCCATCGCCGAGTGCCTGGAGGCGATGGGCACCGATCCGGCGCGGGTGCGGGATGTGATCGTCACGCATCTGCATTACGACCATGCCGGCAGCATCGGCCTGTTCGCCAATGCCCGGATCCACATCCAGGACCGGGAGATGGCCTTCGCCACCGGCCGCCACATGTGCACTGCCTGCATCCGCCACCCCTTCGAGGCGGAGCATGTGATCGCCATGGTCCGCGCCCTCTTCGCCGACCGCGTGCAATTTCACGATGGGGAAGGGGAGGTGGCGCCGGGCGTCACCGTGCACCGCGTCGGCGGCCATTCGGACGGGCTGCAGGTGGTGCGGGTGGAGACGGCGCGCGGGCCGGTGGTGCTCGCCTCCGATGCCATGCATTTCTATGCCAATGAGCGGACCGGCAATCCCTTCCCGATCGTCTTCGACCTCGGCGCCATGACCCAGGGCTGGCGCATCGCCAGGCGCCTGGCCGGCGGCGACGAGACCCGCGTGATCCCGGGCCATGACCCGGAGGTGCGTAACCGCTTCCCCGCTGTGCCGGGCCAGGATGGCGAGGTGGTGGCGCTGCACCTGCCGCCGGTGGGGTGAACGCCCCTTATCGGGACAGCACCATTGCGGTCAGGAACAGCCCGGCCAGGGAAAGCCCCATGGACAGGCCCGGCCACCAAGGCCGGGCTCCGGAACTGACCAGCAGCGCATTGGCGGCGAGCGAGGCCACCAGCCCCGCCACCGGCTGCGACCAGTGCAGGTTCCAGAAGCCCCAGCCCAGCAGCACCAGCCAGAAGGCGAAGGCGGCGCGGCCCAGGATGCGGAAGGCCCGGTCCGCCGCCGGCGCCGCCGGCCGCAGGCCGGGGGTGGAGGACCGCTCCTCGATCACCCCGGCCAGCGAGAGCGCGATCAGCGCCAGGAAATAGAGTTGCACCCTTCGATCCCTGCTCCGGCACAATTGTACGGACCCTTGCCGGGACGGTCCCGCGCGGTCAAGGCAAGGGTGGGGTCGCGCGGCAGGGCATACTGCCCTAACCTCCATGCAACTGTGCCGGCCGATTCAGGCCCTCGGGCATACGCCCTCCGGCCTTCGGGCGGCACTCCGGAAACGACAAGGCGAGAGACAGGCCCATGCCCGACACCCAGATGTTCGACCCGACCCGCCTGAAATTCGGGATCGGCCAGCCGGTGCCGCGCAACGAGGATCCCACCTTGTTGCAGGGGCGCGGCCGCTACACGGATGACCTCGCCCTGCCTGGCCAGCTCTGGTGCGTCATGGTGCGCAGCCCCTATGCCCATGGGATCATCAGGGGCATCGACACCAGCGCGGCGAAGGAGGTTCCGGGCGTCCTCGGCGTCTATACCGGCGCCGACCTGCAGGCGGCGGGCTACGGCACGATGAAATGCGGCCTGCCGCTGAAGAACCGGGACGGCACGCCGCTGCGGAACATTGAGCGTCCTTCCCTGGCCATGGACAAGGTGCGCTTCGTCGGCGACCCGGTGGCCTTCGTGGTGGCGGAAACCAAGGCGGCGGCGCGCGACGGGGCGGAGGCGGTCCAGCTCGACATCGATCCCCTGCCGGCGGTGACGGAGGCCTCCGCCGCCGCCCAGCCGGATGCGCCGCAGCTCTACGACCACATCCCCGGCAATACGGTACTGGACTTCCACTACGGCGATTCGGACAAGGTTGCGGAAGCCTTCGCCCGCGCCGCGCATGTGACGAAGCTCTCCATCCGCAACAACCGCGTCGTGGTCTGCGCCATGGAGCCGCGCAGCGCCATCGGGGAATACGATCCCGCCACTGGCCGCTACACCCTGCATGTCGGCTGCCAGGGCGTCTTCGGCCTGCGCGGCCAGATGGCGCATGACATCCTGAAGGTGCCGGTGGACAAGGTCCGCATCCTGACGGGCAATGTCGGCGGCAGCTTCGGCATGAAGGCCAGCGCCTATCCGGAATATGCCTGCCTGCTATACGCCGCGAAGGAACTCGGCCGGCCGGTGAAATGGACGGATGAGCGGACCGGCAGCTTCCTCTCCGACCAGCATGGCCGCGACCATGAGGTGGAGGCGGAGCTGGCGCTGGATGCCGATGGCCGGGCGCTGGCGGTCCGGCTGACCGCCTATGCCAATATGGGCGGCTATCTGGCCACGGTGGCGCCGCTGATGGGCACCGGTAATTTCGTGAAGAACATCCAGAGCAATTACGCGACGCCGCTGATCGAGGTGAATACCAAATGCGTGGTGACCAACACCACGCCCGTCTCCGCCTATCGCGGCGCCGGACGGCCGGAAGGCAACTACTTCTTCGAACGCCTGCTGGAGCAGGCGGCGAGGGAGACCGGCCGCAGCGCCATCGAGTTGCGCAAGATCAACCACATCAAGCCGGAGCAATTCCCTTTCCATGCCGCCTCCGGCAGCGTCTATGACAGCGGCGACTTCTCCGCCGTGCTCGACCGGGCGCTGCAGGCCGCGGACTGGGATGGCTTCCCGGCGCGGAAGGCGGAGAGCAAGGCGCGCGGCCGGCTGCGTGGGCGGGGGATCGGCAATTTCCTCGAATGCACCGCCCCGCCGATGAAGGAACAGGGCGAGATTCGCTTCGAGGCGGACGGCACCGTCACCATCGTCACCGGCACGCTGGACTATGGCCAGGGCCATTGGACGCCCTTCGCCCAGGTGCTGCATGAGAAGCTCGGCGTGCCCTTCGAGGCGATCCGTCTGGTGCAGGGCGACAGCGACCAGTTGATCGCCGGCGGCGGTACCGGCGGCTCGAAATCCCTCATGGCCTCCGGCGCCGCCATCATCGAGGCAGCGGAGCAGGTGATCGAGAAGGGAAAGCAGGCCGCCGCCCACATCCTGGAAGCCGCGCCGGCCGATATCGAATTCGAGCGCGATGCGGAGGGGCATGGCCGCTTCGTCATCGCCGGCACCGACCGCGCCATCGGCATCATGGAACTGGCCGACCGGCTCCGCGCGGAGCGGGACCTGCCGCCGGGCATGCCCGCGAGCCTCGATGTGCGCCATGTCTTCGACCAGGCACCTATGGCCTTCCCCAATGGCTGCCACATCTGCGAGGTGGAGATCGAGCCCGAAACCGGCATCGTGGAGGTGGTGAAATACCTCTCAGTGAACGATTTCGGCACCATCGTGAACCCGCTGATGGTGCAGGGCCAGGCGCATGGCGGCATTGTCCAGGGCATCGGCCAGGCGCTGTACGAGAACGCCGTCTATAGCGAGGATGGCCAGCTGCTCACCGGCAGCTACCAGGACTACGCCCTGCCGCGCGCCAGCGATGTGCCGAGCTTCGGCTTCCTCTCCCACCCCGTTCCCTGCAAGACCAACCCGCTCGGCGCCAAGGGCTGCGGCGAGGCCGGCTGCGCCGGCTCCCTGCCCGCGGTGATGAACGCGGTAGTGGACGCGCTCTCGGAGTACGGCATCACCCATATCGACATGCCGGCGACGCCGGAGCGGGTGTGGCGTGCCATCCAGGAGGCGCAGGCGGCCTGAGGCACGCTGCATCCGGCAGGGTAGGGCCGGGATGGCCCGCCGCCCGGCAGAGCCGCTCCGGCCCGGGGCCGCACAGCCCCATGGATGCCGGCGCGGCGCGATCCGCACCCTGCCAAGGGAAGCCATGCGTATGCACGGAATCGTGAAACCCCGGGGGCTCGACCGCTGGTTCTCGATCGTCTCGAAATGTTCGGAAGCGTAAGAAAGCCGGGGACGACGCGTGGCCGCAGATAAGGAGAGACAAGGAGGCGAGCGTGGCATCGGCTCCCCGATGGCATGGGGGTGGGCGCCCGGCCATGCTCCGGCAGGCCGCAGGGAGGGGCCTGGCTCGCCAGGTGGTGGCTGAAGGGGCATATGCTGCGTTCGGGCCGGATGGAAGCCGGCGCTTCCTGCGTCGGTGCGACAGCCGGGCGTAGCTGGGGACCGGAAGTGGCGCAGGGCCATGCCCTGGCAAACTTCCGGGGGCGAATCCGCTTCCATCCTGCGCAGGAGGGGGGCGAGGCATGCAGCGGGTGGGAGAGGTTGGACCATGACAAGGCTCTCAGGACGGCGCGTCCTGGTCGTGGAGGATGAGGCGCTGGTGGCGATGCTGGTGGAGGACGCGCTGCTGGATGCCGGTGCTTCCGTCATCGGTCCCGCCGCGACGGTGGCGGAGGCGCTCGCCCTGCTGGAGCGCGAGTCCCCCGAAGCCGCGGTGCTGGACCTGAATCTGGCCGGCGAGACCTCCACCCCGGTCGCCGATGCGCTGGCCGCCCGCGGCGTGCCCTTCGTCGTCGCCACCGGCTATGGCGCGGAAGGGCTGCCGCCGGGGCACGGCTCCGTGCCGGTGCTGGCCAAGCCCTATGATCCGGACGAGCTGACGGCCACGCTCGGCCGGCTTTGCGGCTGAACGGGCCTGATGGGGACCCGCGGCCCGGAAATCCGAACCGGTCCGCGAGGCGGTGTCAGCCCAAAGCCGCAAGCTAGGGCCGTGGGCTGGCCGCTTTCCCGGCGGCTCAGACCGCCGGGCTGTGCCGCGCGGCGCCGGCGGCGAGATAGGCGTCGAAACAGGCGGCGACATGGCGCAGATGCCGCCGCCCCGCCGGGGTGACGCGCAGCCATTCCGGCGTCAGGTCCAGGATGCCGTCCTCGGCCAGCCGCTCCAGGCCCGGCCCGGCCTCCCGCAGCAGGGCGGGCGGCAGGCTCCGCAGGTCGAGAGCGAGGTCGCACATCACCCGCTCGATCACGCCGCGGCGCAAGCGGTCCTCCGCGCTCAGGGCCAAGCCGCGGCGGATCGGCAGCCGCCCCTCGGCTACCGCTGCCAGGTATTTCCGCTCATCCGGGTCGTTCTGCGCATAAGCGGCGACGCCCTCCGTGGTGATGCTGCCGATGGCGGAGGCGCCGAGGCCAAGCAGCACCGGCGCCGTATCCGTGGTGTAGCCCTGGAAGTTGCGGCGCAGCCGCCCCTCCCGCGCCGCTGCCGCCATCGAATCCCCAGGCTGCGCGAAATGGTCCAGGCCGATGGGCTGGTAGCCGGCGCCGCGCAGCACCGCCTCTGCCGCCTCGGCCTGCTGCAGCCGTTCCAGGGCGCCGGGCAGTTCCTCGGCGCGGATGGCGTTCTGGTGCGGCTTCATCCAGGGCACATGCGCATAGCCAAAGACCGCCACCCGGTCGGCTCCGAGATCGGCGGCGAAGCGGGCACTGGCCGCGACATGCAGCGCCGTCTGCGCCGGCAGGCCGTAGATCAGGTCCATATTGATACCGGCGATCCCGGCCCGGCGCAGCCGTTCCACCGCCGCCTCGACGCAGTCCGTGGGCTGCACCCGGCCGATTCGCCGCTGCACCTCCGGCGAGATGTCCTGCACGCCGAGAGAGACGCGGTTGATGCCGCCCTCAGCCAGCGCCTCCACCACCGACTCGTCCAGGATGCGGGGGTCCAGTTCAGCCGCCAGCTCCGCCCCGGGGCGGAAGCCGAAATCGGCCCGGAGCGCGGCCAGCAGGTCCCGCAGCCCCTCGGCGCCCAGCATGCTGGGCGTGCCGCCGCCGAGATGCAGCGCCGCGATCCCGGCATGGGCGGGTAGCGCCTCGGCCAGCAGCGCCGCCTCCTGCCGCAGGGTCGCGGCATAGCGCCGGATGCGGTCCTCGTTGCGCGTGGCCGTGGTGTGGCAGCCGCAATACCAGCAGAGCGAGCGGCAGAAGGGGACGTGCAGATAGAGGGAGAGCGCATCCCCCGCCCCGATGCCGCCGAGCCAGGTGCGGTACTCGGCCTCGCTCAGCGGGCTGAAATGCGGCGCCGTCGGGTAGCTGGTGTAGCGCGGCAGGTTGGTGAGGGCGTAGCTGAGGGGAATGGACTGGCGCATGCCCCCCGCTAGCACGGCGTGCCGACGCAATCCTTGCGCGGGATCAAGCCGGCGGCAGGTGCAGGGCGAGCCAGATTGTCTCCCGCTCCGGGTCGGTCCAGGCGACGCGGTGGCGACACCGCGCTGGGATCACCACCCAGTCGCCAGGGGAGAGGGCATGCTCGGTGCCGTCGGCGAAGCCGAGCCGGGCGGCGCCCGCCAGCAGCAGGACGAATTCGTCCTCCGCCTGATCGTACCATTCCCCCGGCGGGTCGGCACGGTCCAGGGAGGCGATCCGCACCACCCGTGCCCCGCCGCCGGCGAGCAGGGTCTGGAAACTCTCCTCGCCGGGCGCCGGGCTCGGCCCTTCCGTGATCCGGCCGAAGCGCGGCGGAGCAGCCGCGCCTCCGGCGGGGATGGGACGGTCCGGATCCGGCATGGGCGGGACTCCTCCTGTCTGCGGAATGGCTGTGGCCGGCTGTAGCGCATGTGATTGGCCATTCTCCAGCGCCGGCCCCATGCCAGCCAAGGCTGCGGCCTCTCGCAGCGGTGAAGGGGAGTCCCGCCGACCGATGCGCGTCCGGCGCGTTGCGCGGCGGGCGAGACTATGGGGATCCGGATGACAGTGACGCGCGGCGGCAGGCCGGAAACAGCAACCCATGCCGTAAGTGCAGCGGCATCGGGCTTGCCGGAGGCTCCGCTGGTGCCGCGCCTCTACCTGCTGCACCCGCTACTGATCGGTGCCCTGCCGAATTGGGATGCGGTCTTCGCCCATGCCGCCGGGCTCAGCTTCGATTCGGTGCTGCTGGCGCCGGTCTTCGCCCCGGGCGGCAACGGCAACCTGTACCAGATCAGCGACCCTGATGTGCCGCATCCGGTTCTGGAGGCGCCGGGCGATGCCGCCGCGGCGCTGGCCATGCTGGCGGAGAAGGCGCGGGCGCAGGGGCTGGCGCTGTATCTCGACCTTGTCCTGGATCGTGCCGCCGTGGATGGCGCTTTGGTTGCCGCCCATCGGGGCTGGTTTGAGCCCGCCGGCGACGCGGCGCCGCCCGATCCACGCCATCCGCAGCCCGAGCGCGGTACCCTCCGCGCCCGGCTGGAGGATCCC
>CALGVL010000406.1 GCA_937930165.1 uncultured Acetobacteraceae bacterium | reverse complement strand
GGGGACCCCCGCCGCGAGCGGAAAGCCGGCCCGATCCTAGTCGAGGGAGGCGCCGGACACTTCCACCAGATCCTTCCACACCGCTTCCTGCTCCCGCCAATAGGTGCCGAAGCCGGCGGGCGTGTCGTCCCAGACGGGCGTGAAGCCCATCGGTTGGATGCGGTTGCGGAAGTCGTCGGAGCGCGCCACCTGCACTATCGCGTCATGCAACTTGCCGATGCGGTCCGCCGGAGTGCCGGACGGGGCGGCCACGGCGTACCAGCTCTGCATGTCGATGCCGCCGCCGGGCAGCAGCTCCGCCATGCCCGGCACGTCCTTCAGTTCCGGCACATAGGTCACGCGCTCCGCGCTGCCGACGGCGAGCGCGCGGAAGCGGCCTTCCTTCACATGCGGGATGATGGCCGGCATCACATCGAACATCATGTCGATATTGCCGGCGAGCAGGTCCTGGATGGCCGGGCCGCCGCCCCGGTAGGGAACATGGGTGATGTCGATGCCCGCGGCGCGCTTCACCTTCTCGATCGTCAGATGGCTGACCGTGCCGGTGCCGGAGGAGCCCATGGTGAGCGCGCCGGGATCCTTCTTCGCCGCAGCGACGAGGTCCTGGAAGCTCTTCCAGGGCTTCTTCGCATTCACCACCAGCAGCACCGTGCCCGTCGTCACCCGCGTTACGGGGGCGAGGTCGCGCAGCGGCTCGAAGGGCATGGACTTGCGGTAGAGGAATTTGTTGCCGCAGAAGATGCTGGCCGAGCCGAGGAGCAGCGTATAGGCGTCCTTCTCCGCCTTTGCGACCACATCGGCCCCGAGATTGCCGCCGGCGCCGCCGCGATTGTCCACGATGATCGTCTGCCCCAGCATGGGCTGGAGCTTCTCCGCCAGCATCCGCGCGGTGATGTCCACCGCGCCGCCGGGGGCGTAGGGCACTACCAGCCGGACCGGCCGGTTCGGAAAAGTTTCCTGGGCCTTGGCGGGCAGCGCAGCCAGGGCGAGGGGGGCGGCCAGGATGGCGCGGCGACGAAGCATGATGCGGCAACTCCAGAGTCTGCGGCCCCCCATAACGCCGTGGGGAGCGGCTTCCAAGGTGCCTGCCCCTTTCCTGCCTGTCGGTCCGGGGCCAGATCGGCGGCATGCATCGCCGATCCGTCCTGCTGCTTGCAATGGCCTGCCCCGCCGTCGCGGCGGCGCAGGCGCGCCTCACGCCCGTCACCGCCGAGGAGCCGGAAGGCCGGGCCCTGGTCGCCCGGCTGCGCAGCGGCGGTCTGGTGCTGTTCTTCCGCCATGCCGATACGCGGGGCGAGCCCTGCGACCGCAGCTTCTCCCTCGGCGACCGGGCCGGGCAGCGCAACCTTTCGGCGGCGGGGCGCGCCCAGGCGGCGCGGATCGGTGCACGCCTCCGGGAACTCGCCATTCCGGTGCAGGAGCCGGTGCTCGCCGGCCCGGTCTACCGGGCACGGGACACGGCGGAACTCGCATTCGGCGTGGAACGCGTGGCGGTGACCGACAGCCTGCTGGCGGACGATTATGCGGGGGAGCGGCTTGGCTGGCTCCTGACGGAGCACCGGAAGCTCTTTTCCACCCCGGTGCCGGCGGGGGTGAACCGCGTGCTGGTCGGCCACCGCACGCCGGCCATCATGGTGGTCGGGGAGAGCGTCGGCGGCCGGGCCTTCCCGGAGGGCGCGGCTCTGGTCATCGAGCCCTGCGGCGACGGGGGCTTCGGGATACTGGGCATCCTGATGCCGGCGCCGCTGCCGCAAGGCGGCTTCCACGGCTGCCAGTAGGGCTCAGGCGGGGCCGCCCGCCCCGGCCGGCGTCCTCGGCCTGACCCGTAGCGGCGGCAATTCGCCGTTCCGCACCGCAAGAGCGTGCTGAAGGCTGTCGGCGATGCGATGCGCCCGGTCCAACAGCAGGGCCGCCCCCTCCGGCGGACAGAGGGCACCGGTGGTCGCTTCCCACAATTCCAGCCAGCGGGCGAAATGGGCAGGGGTGAGGGCCAGAGGAAGGTGCGCCCCCATGGGATTGCCCTGGTAGCGTCCGGTCCGGAGGGCGACCGAGGACCAGAAGGCGCTGATCTGGGCGATATGGTGCTCCCAGTCCGTGACGCGGGCGAAGACGGGGCCGAGCAGCGGATCTTGCCGCGCCGTGCCGTAGAATTCGCGGACCACGCGCTCTAGCAGGGCCTCGTCCAGGCCGTTCCCGGGGGGTGTAGCGGTATCGCTCATGCCGCTTATCTGTGCCGGGAGGCGGGTCCGGTCAATGCGGGCGGGCGGCCATGGCGCCTTCTTTCCTCTGGGGATGTGTGGCTGCATGCGATCCTTCCGGGACCAGCAGGGAGGAAGGAATGCAGGCGACACGTCGTGGCCTGGCCGCGCTTGGGCTCGCATTGGCCGCCATGCCGGCGCAGGCCGGGGGATTTCCGGACCGGCCGGTGCGGCTGGTGGTGCCCTTCCCGCCGGGCGGGCCGGTGGACACGGCCGCGCGCATCATGGCGCAGGCGCTCACCGGGCCGCTGGGGCAGTCCGTGGTGGTGGAGAACCGTTCCGGCGCCGGCGGGATGATCGGCGTGGATGCGGTCGCGAAGTCCGCGCCGGACGGCTATACCATCGCCTTCGCCAGCACCGGCGCTGTGGCGGTGAATGTCAGCCTGGTGTCGAACATATCCTATGACACGCTGCGTGACTTCGCGCCGGTCGCCATCCTCACCGCTACGCCCTCCGTGCTGGCGGTGCGGCCCGAGGGACCGCCGAATCTGGGCGCGCTGCTGGCGCGGGCGCGGCGGGAGCCGGGGAAGCTGACCTTCGCTTCCACCGGACCGGGCGGCACGCCGCATCTCGCCGCGGAGCTGCTGAAGCTGCGCGCCGGGGTGGACCTCACCCATGTCGCCTATCGCGGTGCCGCCCCCACCATCACCGCCATGCTGGCGGGGGAGGTGGACATGACCTTCCTCGATCTACCGGTGCTGCTGCCGGTCATTCGGGAGGGCAAGTTGAAGCCGCTCTTCATCACCGCGGAGGAACGCTCACCCCTGCTGCCGGAGGTGCCGACCGCGGTCGAGGCAGGGGTGCCGGGCGTGCTGGTGGAGAATTGGTACTGCATGCTTGCCCCGGCCGCCACGCCGCGGGACCACATCACCCGCCTGGCCTGGGCGGTGCGCGACGTGCTCGCCCTGGACGGGCCGACGGCGCGGCGCTTCGCCGAGATGGGCTCCCGCATCGTCAGGGCTGGGCCGGAGGTGGCGACGGAATTCATCCGCGCCGAGATCGGCAAATGGGCGGAGGTAATCCGCACCGCCAATATCCGGTTGGACTGATCTGGCGTTGTGTCAGCTTTCTTTACAACAGCTCCGCCGACGACAGGAACCGAAATCGTCGTGGCCCGGACCCCCTGAATTTTCGCTTTGATTGCAGAGTCTTGTGTCTGGGCGACACACCAGCAGAGAGATGGCATGACCTTTGCTCCCCGCTCGAGGTGCCCGCACCTGGGCACGGAAGGAGAAGTTGGGCATGAAGAAATTCCTCTTGGGGGCGGTCGCATGCTCGGCCCTGGCGATCGCCAGTTCTTCGGGCGCACGGGCCGATCTGCTCTATATGGGACCAGTCATGATGACAGGCACCGGATTGGGAAATGTCTCAACGGTCCTGACGCTGCAAAGCAGAGGTAATTCTGGCATCGAAGACGGGCAGGTCCTGTGGAATGGCATGAAAGATATCATTATAGACAATGTAAGTGGGCCCGGAAGTGTGCAAACCGGACAAACGCAAACGGTTCAAATTGGGACGATTTTGACCGGGAGCGGTGGGACGGAGGTGATCGGAGTGATCTTCAACCCGTCCGAGCCGGGTAGCGATAACATGGTTACGCTGAACTCTCTTCTTTTGTCCATCTACAACAGAAATACGGGAAATGAGATCTTTTCGTCGGCGTACACCGGGTATGGCTCCGATGGGTACATCGGTATTCCACTGAACATCGACACGACGGGCGACAATGGGACCGGAAAGAGCGGATATTTATTCGCCCTGGACGCTCAGGATACTCAGAAATTCCTTGCCAGCCTCGCCAACAATACCATTACGGAGGATGACCGGATTGGAATCTCGGCGCGGCTGACGAATGCCCAGGGGGGACAGGAGACCTTCTGGGTGGGTTCCCAGCCGGCGGTGCCGGTTCCAGAGCCGCTGAGCATCGCCCTGTTCGGCACCGGCCTGATCGGTCTCGCAGGGGCGCTCCGCTGCGGCCGGCAGCATCCGCCGGCTGCCTGACAATACCTAATACCTGTCGAATTCCTTTGGCACTCGCAGGGCGGCACCGAGCCGCCGTCCTGCGTCTCTGCCGCATTTCGCCGCATTCTCTCTGTCAGGAATTCCGACAACCTCGCCTCTTGGGCTGACAACCGGCCTGCCGGTGGCGAAGAGGGCGATCAGGCCGACGCGCTCTCCGGACAGGATGCGGAGCGCGGCGCCGCTTCCCCATCGCGCGGAGACTGTTGCTCTCCGGCCTGGCCTGCGAGTATTGCCTGGGTTCCGCCATGGACCAAGCGGGATGCCGGGAGGGGTCATGCGTATCACCGCCGTCACCACGCATATCCTGAGCAGCCGCTTCGACTACGGCAACCCGGCCGGCCCCGGTGGCAACCTGCATCTGCGCGACATGGACACGCTGCTGGTGAAGGTGGAGACCGATGCCGGCATCGTCGGCTGGGGCGAGGGTTTCGGCTTCACCCTGGTCCAGACCACACGCGATGCGGTCGACCGGCTGATCGCGCCCATCTGCATCGGCCAGGATCCGCGCGACATCGAGGGACTGACGCGGCTGCTGCAAAGGCGGCTGCATAATTTCGGCCGCAACGGCCCCGTCACCTTCGGCATCTCCGGCGTCGAGATCGCGCTCTGGGACATCGCCGGGAAGGCGGCAGGCAAGCCGGTGCATGCGCTGCTCGGCGGCGCGAAGCGGGAGAGGGTGCCGGCCTATGCCAGCCTGCTGCGCTATGGCGACCCGGCGCTGACGGGAAAGAACACGGCGGAGGCGATCACCCGCGGCTACCGCCAGATCAAGCTGCACGAGGTGAGCCTGGACTGCATCCGCGCCGCCCGCGATGCCGCTCCGGCCGAGGTGCCGTTGATGCTCGACATCAACTGCCATTGGGACACGGTGAGCCAGGCCATCGGCTTCGCCGAGGCGGTGGATGGCTGGAACATCGCCTGGATCGAGGAACCCGTTTGGCCGCCCGAGGACTTCGCCGCCATCGCCGAGGTGCGGAAGGAAGGCGGCCTGCCCATCGCCGCCGGGGAGAATTGCGGCAGTGTCGAGGATTTCCGCCGCATGGCCAAAGCCGGCGCCGTGGATGTGATGCAGCCGAGCGTGACGAAGGTCGGCGGCATCGGCGCGGTGCGGGAGGTGGCAGCGCTGGCGCGGCAGGCCGGGCTGCGCATGGTGCCGCATTGCCCCTATTACGGCCCCGGCCTGCTGGCGAGCCTGCACATCCTGGCTGCCAGCGAGGCGGAGGAACCGCTGGAATACTATTTCGCCGATCTGGCGGAACCGGTCTTCCCGGCGCTGATCCCGCAGGGTGGCTCGGTCGCGGTGCCGCAGGGTCCCGGGCTGGGGCTGGAGCCCGATCCGGCGCTATTGGCCAGGGCGATGTAACGCAGCATCAGGTTTTATGAGACGATCCATTTCGGTGCCCGCGGTCGCCGCGGGCCTGCTGGCGGGCTTCGTCGGCTTCGCCAGCTCCTTCGCCGTGGTGCTGCAGGGGCTGGATGCCATGGGGGCCAGCCCGGCTCAGGCAGCATCGGGGCTGATGGCGCTGTCCGTCACCATGGGGCTCTGCGGCATGCTGCTCAGCCTGAAGCGGCGGATGCCGGTCAGCGTTGCCTGGTCCACGCCGGGCGCGGCGCTGCTGGCTAGCAGCGCCATGCCGGAGGGCGGCTTCGCGGCGGCGGTCGGCGCCTTCCTGGTGAGCGGCGCGCTGATCGTGCTGGCGGGGCTGTGGAAGCCGCTCGGCCGTGCGGTGGCGGCAATCCCGGCGCCGCTGGCGAATGCGATGCTGGCGGGGGTGCTGCTGGGGCTGTGCCTGGCACCGGTGCGGGCGGTGGCGGAGGCGCCGGTGCTGGGCCTCGCCATTGTCATCGCCTGGGCGGCGGTGGGGCGGATCAACCGGCTGCTGGCGGTGCCGGCGGCGGTGGTGGTGGCGCTGGTCCTGATCGCCGCGACGGTGGAACTGCCCCCGGGCCTGGCGGGGGCACTTATGCCGGCGCCGGTGCTGGTGGTGCCGCAATTCTCCGTCTCGGCCATCATCGGCATCGCGCTGCCGCTGTTCCTGGTGACCATGGCCTCGCAGAACATCCCGGGCATGGCCGTGCTGAACGTGAATGGCTACCGGCCCGCGCCGGGGCCGCTCTTCACCGTGACCGGGCTGTTCAGCCTTCTCGCCGCGCCCTTCGGGGGACATGCGGTGAACCTGGCCGCCATCACCGCGGCGCTCTGCGCCGGGCCGGAGGTGCATCCGGATCCCGCCCGCCGCTGGCCCGCCGCGGTGGTGGCGGGCGCCGTCTATGTGCTGTTCGGGCTGCTGGCCGGCGCAGCCACGGCCTTTGTCGGCGCGGCACCGCCGATCCTGATCCAGGCGGTGGCGGGGCTGGCGCTGCTCGGCGCCTTCGCCTCGGCGCTGCTGGGCGCGGTGACGGATCCGCAGGAGCGCGAGGCGGCCATCATCACCTTCATCGTCACCGCTTCCGGTCTGACCGTCTTCGGCATCAGCGGCGCCTTCTGGGGATTGCTGGCCGGCGGCGCGATGCGCGGGCTGGGCAGGCTGGGGCGGGGCGCGCGGTAGAGGGGGCGCCCCTTCAATCCAGGCGGATGCCGGAGGTGAGGGCGACCTGCTCCCACTTCTTCGACTCGCTTTGGACGAATTCGGCGAATTCTTCCGGCGAGGTCCAGCTCGCCTCGGTGCCGAGCGCCGCCAGTCCGTCACGGTATTCGGGCGCCTGGCTGGCCTGCCGGGCGGCGGCGGAGAGGCGGCGCAGGATCGGCTCCGGCAGTCCGGCGGGGCCGAGCAGCGCGTACCAATTGTCGGCGAGCACGCCGGGATAGCCGAATTCGCCCGTCGTCGGGACTTCCGGGAGGGAGGGGCTGCGCTTCGTGCTGGCCATTGCCAGCGGCACCAGCGCGCCAATGCGGATCTGCGGCAGCAGCACCGGCATATCGGCGAAAAGCAGTTGGATCTGTCCTGCCACCAGATCGGTCACAGCCGGTGCGGCGCCGCGATAGGGCACCACGACGATGTTCACCCCCGCCTGCTGCTTCAGCAGCTCCGCCGCCAGATGCGAGATGCCGCCGGCGCCGGCGGTGCCGATATTCAGCCTGCCCGGTTCCTGCCTCGCACGGGCGATCAGATCCGGCAGGCTGCGCAGGCCGAGGCTCGGGGTTGCCACCAGCGCCTCCGGCATCCGCGCCACGACGCTGATCATGGTGACATCCTGCGGCACGCGGTAGGGCACATTGGCGCTGACATGCGGCGTGATGACCAGCGAGCCGCCATTGCTGATGGCCAGCGTATAGCCATCCGGCGGCGATTTCAGCGCCGCATCCGTGCCGACCACGCCGCCGCCGCCGCCGCGGTTCTCGATCACGACCGTCTGGCCGAGCAGGCTGGTGAGCTGCGGCGCCATCAACCGGGCAATGATGTCGTTCGGTCCGCCGGGCGGGAAGGGGACGATGAGGCGGATGGGCCGGCTCGGCCAGTCCGGTGCCTGGGCGCGGGCGGCAAGGGGCAGGGTGCTGGCACCCAGCACGAGGGTCCGGCGATGCATTCCTCTGTCCTCCCTTCTGGCGGGCAGACGAATTCATGCTGTCGCACCCTGGGGCGCGGCGGCATCGGCTGCCTCGGTCCGGCGGATGTTCCGCCGGACCGGCCGCTGCCGCCAAATGGCATTGTCGCGCGCGGGTCCGTGCTCCTTTCCGGAGGACACGGGCTCAGTAAGGGTAGCCCGGCGCCGGCCAGGCCGGGGGCGGATAGGCCGGGGCCGGCGGGTAGGGTGGGGCGTAGCCATAGCCATAGCCATAGCCATAGCCCTGCGCCGCCGCGGCATTCTCCTGGTCCATCTGGTTGCCGATCAGCCCGCCGATCAGCGCGCCCGCCGCCGCACCGCCGACGACGCCCAGGCCCCGGTCATGCGGCCCGGAGGCCAAGCTCCCCAGCAAGCCGCCGGCCGCGGCCCCGGTGACCGCCCCGGCGGCGGCGTTCGATCCGGCCGGCGCGGCGTAATAGCCGCCATAGGGGTCGTAATAGCCCGCCGGCTGCACCTGGACGCAGGCGGCCAGCGGCACGGCCACCGCTGCCAGCATCCCCAGCCGCACACCCCCGAAGCCTCCACGCGCCATCCTTCCGATCTCCCTGATCCGGCCCTGCAACGCGCGGCGGTGCCGGTCCGTCACGGGCGGCGCGATGTTTTGCGGCCGGTTCGTCCATGGCATGACGGTGGTGTGGCGGCGGCAAGGCGGCCTCGACAGGTCCGGGGCTTTGCCCGAGAAACCGGGAGGGGCTGCAGCATCGGCAGGGGGAAAGTGGCGGGAAGTGACAGGCCGCGGGCGGGGATCGGCGCGATCCTCGGCGTCTTCCTGCGGATCGGCATGGCCAGCTTCGGCGGTGGCCTGCCCGGCTGGATGCACCGGGAGGTGGTGCAGAAGCGCCAATGGATGTCGGAGGAGAGCTTCCTCGCCGGCATCGCGCTGGGCCAGGTGCTGCCGGGGCCGAACAGCGTGAACCTGGCGCTCTATATCGGCCAGCAATTGCGTGGCTGGCCCGGCGCGGTCGTGGCCTTCCTCGGCATCCTCGGGCCGCCCTTCCTGTTCATCCTGCTGCTGGCGCTGCTCTATGCCTGGGGATCGGGCTTCGGCGGCATGGGGGTGGTGCTGACGGGCGTGGCTGCGGCGGGGCTGGCGAACAGCAGCGTGGTCGGCATCCGCACCGCCAGGCGGATGCGCGGGATCGGCCCCTGGGCCGTGGTGGGGGCGACCTTCGTGGCGGTCGGTGTATTGCGCTGGCCTATGATCCCGGTGGTGCTGGCGCTGGCGCCGGTGAGCATCGGCCTGGCCTGGGTGCAGGGGCGGCGCGATGCCTGAGCGGCTGCTGGCCCTGGTGCTGGTCTTCGCGCCGCTGTCGCTGGTCTCGCTCGGCGGCGGCCCTTCCATCTTCGCGGAGATGCAGCGCCAGTCGGTCGAGGTGCATGGCTGGCTGAGCGATGCGCAATTCGTCGATCTCTTCGCCATCTCCCGCGCCGCGCCGGGGCCGGGCTCGCTGATCGCGGCGCTGGTCGGATGGCAGGCGGCGGGACTCGCCGGGGCACTGGTGGCGGCGCTGGCGCTTTATGTACCGTCCTCGCTGTTGCTGCTTGCGATCGGCCATTGGTGGCGGCGCGGGGACTCCCCGTTGCGGCGGGTGATCGAGCGCGGGCTG
>CALGVL010000405.1 GCA_937930165.1 uncultured Acetobacteraceae bacterium | reverse complement strand
GGCGGAGCTGGCAGGCTTCTCCCGGCGGCTGCGGCGGCCTCGTCGGGAGACGCTGGAGCATTCCGTCAGCGACCTGTTTCCGCGCGGCGGCGACCCGGCCAAGGCCAGCTTCTGGACCGGCCTGCGGCCGATGACGCCGGACGGGACGCCGGTGATCGGGCCGACGCGCTTTCGCAACCTGTACCTGAACACGGGACATGGGACCCTCGGCTGGACCATGGCCTGCGGCTCCGGCCGGCTGCTGGCTGACCTGGTCACGGGGCGCAAGCCGGAGATCGACCACCAGGATCTGACGCTGGAGCGTTACGCCCTGGCCTGACCATCCTGACCCCATGGGCTAAAGCCACCCGATCGCGGATGATGGCTGCCGGCATCCGCGGAAGGGGAGGAAGGGATGGAATATCGGATCCTTGGCCGCAGCGGCCTGAAGGTCAGCAGGCTGTGCCTGGGCGCCATGATGTTCGGCGGGGCGACCGATGCTGCGACCAGCAAGCGCCTGATCGCCCGCGCCTTCGAAGCCGGCTTTAATTTCCTCGACACCGCCGATGTCTATAACGGCGGCCGGAGCGAGGAGATTGTGGGGGAGGCGATCGCGCACCAGCGCCACGCCTGGGTGCTGGCGACCAAGATCGCCAACCCGGCGGGCAAGGGGCCGAATGAGGGCGGCCTGTCCCGCAAATGGATCATGCAGGGCGTCGAGACCAGCCTGCGCCGGCTGCGCACCGACTACATAGATATCCTCTACCTGCACAAGGAGGACCACAACACGCCGCTGGAGGTGACGGTGCGCGCCCTCGGCGACCTGGTGCGCGCCGGGAAGATCCGGCATTTCGGCGTCTCCAACTACCGGTCCTGGCGCATCGCGGAGATCTGCAATCTCTGCGACCGGATGGGGATCGACCGGCCCGTGGTCTCCCAGCCCTATTACAACGCCATGAACCGCCAGCCGGAGGTGGAGCAGATCCCGGCCGCGGTGCATTACGGGCTGGGCGTGGTGCCCTACAGCCCGCTGGCCCGCGGCGTGCTGACCGCGAAATACCAGCCGGGCACCGCGCCGCCGCCCGAGAGCCGCGCCGCGCGCCAGGACAGGCGCATGCTGGAAACCGAGATGCGGGCGGAATCGCTGGAGATCGCCCAGACCATCCGCGCCCATGCCGAGGCCGCGGGCACCACGCCAGCGCATTTCGCCATCGCCTGGGTGCTGAACAATGCGTTCGTCACCGGCACCATCGTCGGGCCGCGGACGGAAGCGCATCTGGAGGACTACATCGCTGCGCTCTCCTATCGCTTCACCGCGGCGGATGAGGCGCTGGTGAACCGGCTGGTCGCGCCCGGCCATCCCTCGACGCCCGGCTACAACGATCCGCAATACCCGATCGAGGGCAGGGTGCCGGTCGCCGGATAGGGCGGAAGGCAGCTGGCCGGCCTTGACATGGCCGGGGGCCTCTGTCGGGATTTTACCGGCCGAAGGATCTTCCGGCGGGAGGGCGGCGTATGAAGGCGGCGCTGGACATGACCGGCACGGGCCAGCCGTGCGGCGCCGCACCGGCAGGCGATCCGGTGGCGCGCGCCAGGGCCGTCGCCCCGCTGATCGCTGCCGCGGCGCCGCGGATCGAGGCCGGGCGCGCCCTGACACCGGATGTGCTGGATGCACTCCACGACGCCGCGCTGTTCCGCACCCTGCTGCCCGCCACCTGCAATGGCGGAGAGGTGCAGCCCGCCACCTTCGTCCGGATGCTGGAGGTAATCGCCGCCGCCGATGCCAGCACCGCCTGGTGCATCGGCCAGGCTTCCGGCTGTTCCATGGCCGCCGCCTATGTGGCACCGGAGGTGGCCCGGGAAATCTGGGGCAATGATCCGCGTGCCGTGACTGCCTGGGGCATGGGGAACGGCGTGGCGAAGGTGGTGGATGGCGGCTACCGCGTCACCGGGACCTGGCGCTTCGCCAGCGGCAGCAAGCACGCCACCTGGATCGGAGGCCATTGCCGCGTGCGGGAGCGCGACGGCAGCCTGCGCACCGGCCCCGATGGCGTGCCGGTCGAACGGACCATGATGTTCCGCAAGGACCAGGTCACGGTGGTGGATGCCTGGGATGTCGTCGGCCTGCGCGGCACCGGCAGCGACAGCTATTCCGTGCAGGACCTGTTCGTGCCGGAGGAATACAGCCTCCGCCGCGACAGCGAGGCGGAGCGGCGGCTGCCCGGCACGCTCTATCGCTTCTCGACCACACATATCTATGCCTCCGGCTTCGCCGCCGTTTCCCTCGGCATCGCCCGCGCCATGCTGGAGGCGTTCAAGTCCATGGCGATGACCAAGACCCCGGCGGCCACTACGCGCCCCTTGCGCGATAGTGAGGTGATCCAGAACGGCGTTGCCCAGGCTGAGGCCAAGCTGCGCTCCGCCCGCGCCTTCCTGTTGGAGGTGCTGGAGGAGAGCTGGGAGGCGGTATCGCGGCGCGGCCATGTCACCCTGGATGAGAAGGTGCTGATCCGCTTGGCCGCCACCTCGGCGATTCACCGGGCGAAGGAGGTGGCGGAATGGGCCTGGCACGAGGCCGGCGCTACCGCGATCTTCGAGAGCGAACCCTTCGAGCGGCGGATGCGAGACATCCTTGCTGCCGGCCAGCAGGTGCAGGGGCGCAGCGCGCATCTGGAGGTATGCGGCCGGCATTTCCTCGGCCTCGCGCCGCATCCGCGGTTCCTGTGACGCGCATCGGGGAGGGGAGTGGGATGGGCCTCAACGCGCTGAACCACTATACGATCAGGCCGGTGGACCTTGAGGCGACGAAGGATTTCTACGTCGGCATCCTGGGGCTGGAGGTCGGCTACCGACCGCCGCTCGGCTTCCCGGGCTACTGGCTCTATTGCGGCGGTCAGCCCACGGTGCATCTGATTGGCCCGCGTGAGCGCGATGCGCATGTCCCGCGTGAGAGGAGCGGGACCGGCCTGCTCGACCATATCGCCTTCTCCTGCACTGGGCTGCGGGAGATGCGGGCGCGCCTCGCGCGGCATGGTATCGAATATGAGGAGAGGGTGATCCCGCGGGATGGACAGACGCAGATCTTTCTCCACGATCCCGACGGCATCGCAGTGGAGCTGAACTATCCACCGGAGGAGACGGTGGCCTGACCCTGGTGGCAGCCGCAGCATCGCCGCGCTAGGCTGGGACACGCCATGGCGCGGGCCGACGGCCGGCGCCATGGTCCAGCAGCGGGGGGAGCAGCATGCAGACCGAAGCCGCGGCGAGGCCGCGGGCCTGGCACGAGATCGTCCTTGCCGTCCTCAAGGCGAACGACGTGCGGCTGGTGCCTTATGTGCCCGACAATGTCCTGAAGCCGCTGATCAATGCCGTCCACGCCGATCCGTTCTTCACCGCCTTCGCCACGGCGCGGGAGGAGGAGGCGATCGGCATCGTCTGCGGTGCCTGGATGGCCGGGACGCGGGGCATCGTCCTGATGCAGACCAGCGGCTTCGCAACCCTGGCGAATGTGCTGGCCTCCCTGCCATGTGCCTTCCAGATCCCGGCGCTGATGATGATCAGCGAGCGCGGAACCCTGGGCGAGTTCAATATCGGCCAGGCGATGGTCTGGCGCACCATGCGGCCGGTGCTGGAGGCGCTGGGCATGGAGCACCACGTCATCTCGCGCCTTGATGAGTGCGAGTTCATCTGCGACCGGACGATCAAACAGGCGGTGATGACGCAGCAACCGGCCGCGCTGATTCTTTCGCCGCTGCTGACCGGCGGCAAGGTTGTGGCCCCCCCGAAGGCGTGAGGCGCAGATGTCCCAGTCCCTGACCACGGCGCACAACGCCAAGAGGATGTACCGCTTTGACCTGATGCAGCGCCTCACCGCGCAGCTGAGGAACGAGGAGGCGGTGATCGGCGGCATCGGCAACACCAATTTCGACCTCTGGTCGGCCGGCCACCGGGCGCAGAATTTCTACATGCTGGGCAGCATGGGGCTGGCTGTGCCCATCGCCCTGGGCGTCGCTCTGGCGCAGCCGCAGCGAAAGGTCTTCGCACTGGAGGGTGACGGGTCGCTGCTGATGCAACTCGGCTGCCTTTCCACGGTGGCGACGCTGGCGCCGAAGAATCTGGCGATCCTGGTTTTCGACAATGGCGTCTACCAGATCACCGGCGGCCAGCCGACACCGGCGGCGGGTGGCGCCGACTTCGCCGCCATTGCCCGCGGCTGCGGCCTGGCCAATGCCGTCTGGGCAGCAGATGAGGCCGATTTCGAAAGGCTGGTGCAGCACTGCCTGGAGACGGACGGGCCGCATTTCATTGGCCTGAAACTGGATGACCAGCCCCCGGTCTCCCAGACTGAGCGCGACCCGGCGCAGATCCGCGACCGATTCATGCGCGGCATGGGGGCGCGGAAGTCGAAGTTGCCGGGATAGGAGAGGCGGCGTTCAGGTGCGCGGTGGCGAGACCGCGTGCTCGCGCAGGCTGGCGCCACTGGCCGGCTCCACCTCGCGCAGCAGCACGTCATAGCCCCAGAGGCTGGCAAGGTGGCGCAGCACCTGACGTGCCTCCTGCTCCTCCAGTAGCCGGCCGGCATGGGTGCGGTGTTCCAGGATCAGCCGGCGGTCGCCGCTCAGGTCCACATCCACCACCTGAATGTCGGGATCGGTCCAGGCAGGGTCGTACTGTCGTGCCAGCGCCCGGCGCAGCCGCCGGTAGCCGCGCTCGTCATGCACCGCTTCTACCCGCAGCACGGGCTCGGCGGCATCGTCCACCACATGGAAGAGTCGCAGCTTGCGCATCAGCCGTGGGCTGAGGAATTGGAGGATAAAGCTCTCGTCGCGGTACTCGGCCCAGGCTTCCCGCAGCACCGGCATCGGGTCGCCGCAGCCGGCGAAGTCCGGGAACCATTCCCGGTCCTCATCGGTCGGGTCGCGGCAGATACGCTCGATATCCTCCATCATGGCGAAGCCGAGCGCATAGGGGTTGATACCGGAATAGCGCGGGTCGTCGAATTCCGGCTGGAGGATGACGCTGGTATGGGAATGCAGCGCCTCCAGCAGCGCGCCGTCGCTGATCCGGCCCTGCTCGTGCAGCCGGTTCAGGATGCGGTAGTGAACATAGGTCGCGCAGCCCTCGTTCATCATCTTGGTTTGGCGCTGCGGATGGAAATACTGGGCGATGTTGCGGACGATCCGCAGGATCTCGCGCTGCCAGGGTTGCAGGCGCGGCGCGACCTTTTCCAGGAAGTAGAGCAGGTTCTCCTGCGGCAGTTGCAGCAGGGCACGGCGGCGCTCCTCCTCGCCTTTCGCCGGAGGCACCATCGGCTTCTCCGGCAGCGTGCTCCAGAGGACATTGTACATCTGCTCGTCGTGCTGCCGCCGATCCCGCTCGCGCTGCTCCTCGGAACGCAAGTCCAGGACGCGGCGGCGGTGCCGGTGCACGCCGTAATTCATCAGCGCGTGGGCTGAATCCAGCACCCGTTCCACCGCCATCTCGCCATGCTGCTCCTCGCAGCGAGCAACATAGCCCTTGGCGAATTCCAGGTAGTCCAGGATGCCCTTGGCATCCGTCCATTCCAGGAACAGGCGGTTGTTCCGGAAGAAGTGGTTATGCCCGAAGGCGGCATGCGCGATCACCAGCGCCTGCAGGGTCGCGGTGTTCTCCTCCATCACATAGCTGACGCAGGGATCGGAATTGATGACGATCTCATAGGCCAGGCCACGCAATCCCTTGCGATAGAGCGCTTCGTGCTGGGCGAAATGCTTGCCGAAGGACCAGTGCCGGTAAAACAGCGGCAGGCCGACCGAGGCATAGGCGTCCAGCATCTGCTCGGCGCTGATGACCTCGATGCGGTTCGGATAGACGGTCAGCCCGAGCTCGCCGAGCGCGATCTCCTCGCAGGCATCGTGGATGCGCTGGATGGTGCCGAAATCCCAGTCGGCACCCTTGAAGAGCAGCCGGTCCTCGGTTGCCGCATCGCTCATGCGCGGGCCTCCTCGCCGGGGGCGCGGCGCTGAAAGAGTTCGCGGAAGACAGGGAAGATCTCGCGGCGATGCCGCACCTTCTTCATCGCCATAGGTGCACCGGCGGCGACCAGCGCCTCATAGGTGCGCCAGAGATCCGTAGGGCCGCGCGGGAATCCCGGCATGCCGTGCTCGCCATCCCGCCCAACTTCGATATAGGCGTAGTACTGACAGGCGGGCAGGATGTTGTCTATGAGGAGCTGTGCCGTCTTCTGGCTGTCCCCTGACGCGTTGTCGCCGTCCGAGGCCTGCGCCGCGTAGATGTTCCATTCTGCCGGCGGGAAGCGTTCCGACACCACCCGCTGCATCTCCTCGAGCGCGGTGGAGACCAGCGTGCCGCCGGTCTCCCGGCTATGGAAGAAGGTCTCCTCATCCACCTCCGACGCCTCATGCGTATGACGGATGAAGACGATCTCCACATGCTTGTAGCGGCGCTGCAGGAAGATATAGAGCAGCGTGTAGAATCGCTTCGCCAGGTCCTTCATGTCCTCGGTCATGGAGCCGGAGACATCCATGAGGCAGAACATCACTGCCTGCGCAACCGGCTTCGGCACCGGCTCGAACCGCCGGTAGCGTACATCCACCGGATCGATATAGGGGATGCGCTGGGTGCGGCGGAGCTGCCTTTCCAGTTCCGCTCGCAGCGCGACAAGCGCCTCTGGCGCGTCGCCCGCTGCCTCCAGCTCGGCGATCGCCGCTTCCAGCTCCGCCACGGCTTCCGGCTTCGGCCGGCGCAGCGCGATGCGGCGGCTCAGGCTGTTGCGCATGGTGCGTGCCAGGGCCAGGTTCGCCGGCGAGCCGCTGACGGAATAACCAGCCCGGTGCCAGGCCGGGTCGGCGCCCTCCACCAGCCGTCGCTTGGCGAGATCCGGCAGTTCCAGGTCATCGAGGAACAGGTCGAGGAATTCCTCCCGCGACAGGACGAAGCGGAAGGCATCCTCGCCGCCGCCATCAGGGCTACCCTCGCTGCCGCCTCCACCCCCGCCTTCGGGCGGGCGGGGGATCTCGTCGCCTTCTCGGTACTCCTTGTTGCCGGGCAGCACATGGTCACGGATGCCACCGCTTCCGAAGTGGAAGCTGGGCTCCCGGATGCCGTGCAGCGGGATGCTCACCTCGCCACCGGCATCCGCGTCGCGGATGTCGCGCCGGGCAGAGGCGTCGCGCACCGCCTCCTGCACCAGCGCCTTAGCGCGGCGCAGGAAGCGCTGGCGGTTGGGGAGGCTCCTGCCGCGGGGGTTAAGGCGGCGATCGAGGATCTGCATCGCTGGGCGTCCCTGGCCTCCGGTTCCGGGCCTAGCCTGCCTGCTTCACACGCATGTACCACTCCACCAGCCGGCGTACCTGGCGTTCGGTATAGCCCCGCTCGGTCATGCGGGTCACGAACTCCGTATGCTTCTTTTCCGTATCGCTGTCCTTCTTGGAGCCGAAGCTGATGACGGGCAGCAGATCCTCAACCTGGCTGAACATCCGCCGTTCGATCACGTCCCGGATCTTCTCGTAACTGGTCCAGGACGGATTCTTGCCGCCGCGGTTGGCACGGGCGCGCAAGGCGAATTTCACCACTTCGTTGCGGAAGTCCTTGGGATTGGCGATGCCGGCGGGCTTCTCGATTTTGGTCAACTCTTGGTTGAGCAGCTCCCGGTTCATCATCTGCCCGGTATCGGGATCCTTGTAGTCCATGTCCTCGATCCAAGCGTCCGCATAGGCCACGTAGCGGTCGAAGAGGTTCTGACCGTAGTCGTGGTAACTCTCCAGATAGGCCTTCTGGATCTCGTTGCCGATGAATTCGGCGTAGCGGGGCGCCAGCTCGGCCTTGATGAATTCCAGGTAGCGCTTCTCCGTCTCGTCCGGGAACTGCTCGCGCCGGATCGCCTGCTCCAGGATGTACATCAGATGCACCGGGTCGGCGGCGATCTCGGTAGTGTCGTAGTTGAAGGTTGCGGCCAGCACCTTGAAGGCGAAGCGTGTGGAGACTCCGTCCATACCCTCGTCCGGCCCGGCCGCGTCGCGGTACTCCTGGATAGTCTTGGCTCGGGGATCGGTCTCCTTCAGGCTTTCGCCGTCATAGACCCGCATCTTGGCGTAGATATTCGAATTCTCGTGCCTCTTGAGGCGGGAGAGCACGGTGAAGCGCGCCAGCATCTCCAGCGTCGCCGGCGCGCAGGGCGCCTCGGCCAGCTCCGAGCTGCGCAGCAGCTTGTCATAGATCCGCTGCTCCTCCGTCACCCGCAGGCAGTAGGGCACCTTGATGACGTAGATGCGGTCGATGAAGGCCTCGTTGTTTTTGTTGTTCTTGAAGGTCTGCCACTCCGCCTCGTTGGAGTGCGCCATGATGATGCCGTGGAAGGGGATGGCGCCGATATTCTCGGTGCCGATGTAGTTCCCCTCCTGCGTCGCAGTCAGCAGGGGGTGCAGCATCTTGATCGGCGCCTTGAACATTTCGACGAACTCCAGGATGCCCTGGTTCGCCCGGTTCAGCCCGCCAGAGAAGCTGTAGGCATCCGGATCGTTCTGCGGGAACAGTTCCAGCTTGCGGATGTCCACCTTGCCGACCAGGGAGGAGATGTCCTGGTTGTTCTCGTCGCCCGGCTCGGTCTTGGCGATGGCGATCTGCCGCAGGCGGGAAGGCCGCACCTTCACCACCCGGAATTTCGAGATGTCGCCGCCGAATTCGTCCAGCCGCTTGAGCGCCCAGGGACTCATCAGTCCGGTCAGGCGCCGGCGCGGGATGCCATAGCGGTCCTCCAGCACCGGCCCCATGCGCTCCGGGTCGAACAGGTTGAGCGGGCTTTCGAAGACCGGGCTCATATGCTCGCCGGCCTTCAGCACATAGATCGGCTGCTGCTCCATCAACGCCTTCAGCCGTTCCGCGAGCGACGACTTGCCGCCGCCGACCGGGCCGAGCAGGTAGAGGATCTGCTTGCGCTCCTCCAGCCCCTGCGCGGCGTGGCGGAAGAAGCCGACGATCCGCTCGATCGTCTCCTCCATGCCGAAGAACTCGGAGAAGGACGGGTAGATGCGGATCGTGCGGTTGAGGAAGATTCGGCCGAGCCGCACATCCTTCGCGGTGTCCACCACCTCCGGCTCGCCGATCGCCTGGAGGATGCGCTCGGGCGCGCTGGCATACATGCCCGGATCGGTGCGACAGGCCTCAAGATACTCGGCGATCGACATGTCCGACTCGCGCCTTGACTCGTAGGCCCGGGCATAGTCGGCGAAGATGTCCTGCATTCTGTCCATTCGGCCGCCCCTGAAGCGATGCCATTCCTGAGCGCAACGCCTACAGGATGCGGATTGCTAAGGCCGGCTGCGGTAAACTTTTATTGCTGCGCCGCACCGCGTCCGTGTAGAATGCAAGTCGCGCGAAGGTGTGGCGGCGTGCGAGGGGGCGCGGGACCGCAAGGGGACATTCGGCCTATATGTAACGGCGTATGACCTGCGCGGTTGCCTGAAATAGGCTGTGCCGCGATTGCTTGCGCGGCTTCAATTGCCATATTCCGCACGATTCCTCCGCGACTCAGGATGGAGAGATTCCGGGGGCCCGGATCTGCGCTCTGCATTTCGGGGTGCACCCCCGGCGGACGGCTTTGCCGGACGGGGCCACGATTGCGGCGCCCGGCCCCTTCGGCGGGGCGCCAAATTGGCCGGGCGGTGTTGCAGGGCTGAGTCAGCGGATCCGCCTGGTCCTTTGGCCGGGATGCCGCCCGGCACCCCGGCGATCCTCTCCGGCCGACCTCCCGAGCCGCTTCGGCGCCGCCCTTCCGGCGCCGACGGGAACCGCTGCCGGGCTTTGAGCCGGGCGATCAGTCGTCGGGGCTGACCGGCGCGCCGGCCAGGACCCCGCCATCGATCACGATGCTCTGCCCGGTCATGAAACTGCCGGCGGGGGAGGCGAGGAACACGGCGGCGCCGGCGATCTCGTCCGGCTCGCCGATCCGCTTCAGCGGCGTGTCCTTGGTGCGCTTCTGATAGATCGTGGGGTTCTCCCACAGCGCGCGGGCGAAGTCGGTGCGGATCAGGCCGGGCGAGATGCAGTTGGCCCGGATGTTCTTCGGCCCCCATTCCACCGCCAGGTTGCGCGCCAGTTGCAGGTCCGCCGCCTTGGTGATGGCATAGGCGCCGAGCACGGTGGAGCCGCGATAGCCGCCGATCGAGGAGATGATGATGATCGATCCGCCGCCCCGCGCCTCCATGCTCGGGATGCACATGTGGCTGAGCCACATGTTCGATTTCACATTAGTTGCCATCATCTTGTCGAAGATCTCGTCCGGCATGGTCATGGCCGGGCCGAAATGCGGGTTGATGGCGGCATTGCAGACCAGGATGTCCACTCCGCCCCAGCGGCGGATGGTCTCATCCACCAGCGCCTGAAGCTCCGGCTTGCGGCCGATGTTGCAGGCGACGGCCACGGCCTCGCCGCCCTTGGCGGCGATGCCGTCCACCACCTGCTGGCAAGCGTCGAGCTTGCGGGAGGAGACGACGACCCTGGCGCCGTGCTCGGCCAGGCGCTCGCAGATGGCGCGGCCGATGCCGCGTGAGCCGCCAGTAACGATGGCGACCTTGCCGGTCAGATCGAAAAGCGATGAGGATGGCATGATTCAGCGATACTCCCGATCGGTTCGGCGGATTGTCCGCAGCCCGGTCGCGCCACGTCAAGCGCGGGAGGCCGCGGCCGCTCCCTTCGGCATGGAGAGGCTGCCAGGATAGGGGCGGCCGGCGGCCTGCGGCCGCCCCCTGGACCGGCCCGCCGGGACGGTTACAGTCACGGGCATGAGCGGCTTCCACGGCGTCTTTCCCTATCTCGTCTCCCCCATCGCCCCCGACGGTACGGTGATCGAGGCCGAGTTGCGGCGCCTGGTGGATCACCTGATCGCCAGCGGCGTGCATGGGCTGACGCCGCTCGGCAGCACTGGGGAGTTCGCCTATCTCGATGCCGCGCAGCGCCGCCGGATCGTCGAGGTGGTGGTGCAGCAGGCCGCCGGCCGGGTGCCGGTCGTGGCCGGCGTCGCCGCGACCACCATCGCCGATGCGGTCCGGCAGGCGCGGGACTATGCCGCGATCGGTGCCGACGGCATCCTGGCCATCCTCGAAGCCTATTTCCCGGTGCCGGAAGCCGGCGTGATCGCCTATTTCCGGGCCATCGCCGATGCGGCGGACCGGCCGGTCGTGCTCTATACCAATCCGATGTTCCAGCGTTCCGACCTGTCGCTGCCGGCGATCGAGGCGCTCTCGCGGCATCCGCGCATCGGCTACATCAAGGATGCGTCCAGCAATACCGGCAGACTCCTCTCCATCCTCAACCGGACCGAGGGGCGGATGCAGGTCTTCGCCGCCTCCGCGCATATTCCAGCGGCAGTCATGCTGATCGGCGGCGTCGGCTGGATGGCCGGCCCCGCCTGCGCCATCCCGCGGGAGAGCGTGCGGCTCTACGAACTCTGCAAGGCAGGCCGCTGGGAGGAGGCGATGGCGCTGCAACGGCCGCTCTGGCGGCTGAACGAGCTGTTTGCCGCGCATTCCCTTGCTGCCTGCATCAAGGGTGCGTTGCAGCTCCAGGGTTTTGCCGTGGGCGATCCCCTGCCGCCGCAGCCGCCGCTCTCGGAAGCAGGGCGGCAGGCAGTGGCCGAGGCGCTGCAGGCGCTGCGCGGCCTGGCCTGAGGGGATGGGCGAGGGGCGGGGAAGCCATTAGCCTGTTCCCTCCACCACACGGATTCCACCCATGCCCGAGCCGCTGACCCTGCCGCAGACGCCCAGCTTCCGGTTGGACGGGCGGAGGGCCCTGGTGACGGGCGCCGGGCGGGGAATCGGGCTGGCTGCCGCGGCGGCGCTGGCTGGGGCAGGGGCCACCGTGACCCTTGCCGCCCGCAGCACCTCCGAGATCGAGGCCGCGGCGGCCGCCATCCGGGAGGCTGGTGGCCAGGCCGAGGCCCTGACGCTGGATGTGGCCGATATCGCCGCGGTGCGGCGCGTCATTGCGGTTCGTCCGGCCTTCCATGTCTTCGTCAACAACGCCGGCACCAACCGGCCAGCCAGCTTCACCGAGGTCCGGCCGGAAGATTTCGACGCGGTGATGGGCCTCAATCTCCGTGGCTGCTTCTTCGCTGCGCAGGCGGTCGCGCAGAGGATGCTGGAGGAGGGGGTTGCCGGCTCCATCATCAATGTCTCGTCGCAAATGGGGCATGTCGGCGGGCCGAATCGCAGCGTCTACTGCGCCTCGAAATGGGCGATGGAGGGCTGGACCAAGGCCATGGCGCTCGACCTGGCCAGCAGCGGCATCCGCGCCAATACGCTCTGCCCGACCTTCATCGAGACGCCGATGACCAGGCCCTTCTTCGAAAATGCCGCCTTCAAGGACTGGGTGCTGTCCAAGATCAAGCTCGGGCGGCTGGGCCAGGTACAGGACCTGATGGGCGCGGTGGTGTTCCTGGCGTCCGACGCCTCGGCGCTGATGACCGGGTCCTCGCTGGTGGTGGATGGCGGCTGGACCGCGGAATAAGGGGAAGCGTAATGGTCCGATACCTGAAGAGCAGCATCCCGGCCGCCGACAAGGCCGCCGCCGATGCCAAGGTTCGCGCGACAGTCGAGGCGCTGCTGGCGGATATCGCCGAGCGGGGCGATGCCGCGGTGCGGGAGCTTTCGGTGAAATTCGATGGCTGGGACCGCCAGGATTACCGGCTGACCGATGCCGAGATCCGCGAGTGCCTGTCCCAGCTCTCGCAGCAGGAGCTTGAGGACATCCGCTTCGCTCAGGCGCAGGTACGGAATTTCGCGGAGGCGCAGAAGGCTGCCCTCAAGGATATCGAAGTCGAGACGCTGCCGGGCGTTGTGCTGGGGCACAAGAACATCCCGGTGAACTCGGTTGGCAGCTATGTGCCCGGCGGCAAGTATCCGATGGTTGCCTCGGCGCATATGTCGGTGGTCACGGCGAAGGTTGCAGGCGTGCCACGCATTGTCACCTGCGCGCCGCCTTATCAGGGCAAGCCCGCGGCAGCGATTGTCGCGGCGCAGCACCTGGCCGGCGCGGATGTGATCTACTGCCTGGGCGGTGTTCAGGCGGTGGGTGCCATGGCGCTGGGCACGCAGAGCATCCCGGCCGTGGACATGCTCGTCGGCCCCGGCAACGCTTACGTGGCGGAGGCGAAGCGACAGCTCTTCGGCCGGGTTGGCATCGACCTCTTCGCCGGCCCGACCGAGACGCTGGTGATCGCCGATGAGACGGTGGATGCCGAGATCTGCGCCACCGATCTGCTCGGCCAGGCGGAGCACGGCCCCACCAGTCCCGCCATCCTGCTGACCGATAGCGAGAAACTCGCCCGCGAGACCATGGCGGAGGTGGAGCGCTTGCTTACCATCCTGCCGACCGCCGGAATCGCTCGTCAGGCCTGGCGCGACTATGGCGAAGTGATCGTCTGCGACAGCCTGGAGGAGATGGTCCGGGAAGCGGACCGCATCGCCAGCGAGCATGTCCAGGTAATGACGCGCGACGATGACTTCTTCCTGCGGAACATGACCAACTACGGCGCGCTCTTCCTTGGGCCGCGCACCAATGTTGCCTACGGGGACAAGGTCATCGGGACCAACCACACCCTGCCGACCCAGCGGGCGGCCCGCTATACGGGCGGGTTGTGGGTGGGCAAATTCCTGAAGACCGTGACCTACCAGCGGGTGCTGACGGATGAGGCGAGTGCCCGCATCGGCGCTGCCTGCTCCCGCCTCTGCATGCTTGAGGGCTTTGTGGGCCATGCGGAGCAGGCGAATGTGCGCGTCCGCCGGTATGGCGGACGCAATATCCCCTATGCCTCCGCCGTGCCGCCGCAGGAATAGGAGGTGAGGGAGGTGGGAACATGGCCATGCGCCGCCTTCCCTGTCCATGCGGTGCAAGGACGCCAGGGGATTGAAGCCTGCCGCGAAAGCGATCAGGCATGGCACAGAGTCCGCCTGCCGCCATCGGCCGATTGAGGAAACGTCCATGAGCAGCATAACCGACCGCCGCCGGCGCTTCCGCGCCGTCCTTGCCGGCAGCACCTGCATCCATCCGGGCTCGGTCTTCGATCCGCTGTCGGCGCGGATTGCCGAGGAACTGGGCTTCGAGGTCGGCATGTTCGCCGGCTCCACGGCTTCGCTCACCGTGCTCGGCGCGCCGGACCTGATCGTGCTGACCCTCTCGGAATTCGCTGACCAGGCCCGCCGTATCTGCCGCGCGGCGAGGACGCTGCCACTGCTGGTCGATGCCGACCATGGCTATGGCAATGCGCTGAACGCCATGCGCACGGTGGAGGAGCTGGAAGCCGCCGGCGTCGCCGCCATGACGCTGGAGGATACTGCCCTGCCGCGTCCCTTCGGAGAGGGCAAGGTGGCGCTGATCTCCCTGGAGGAAGGGCTGGGCAAGGTAAAGGCTGCGCTGGCGGCGCGGGACGATCCCTCCTTCTGCATCATCGCCCGCACCGGCGCGGTTTCGGTCAATGGCATCACCGATGCGGTGGAGCGCGCCCGCGCCTACACGCAGAGCGGTGCTGATGCGCTCTTTCTTACGGGTGTCAGAACGCGGGCTGAGCTGGACGCGGTGGCCGAGGTTACGACCATCCCCATCATTCTCGGTGGCATCGAGGGGACGGAGCTGAAGGATCGTGACTACCTTGCCGCCCGCGGTGTGCGCATCGCGCTGCAGGGCCACCAGCCCATCATGGCGGCAGCGCAGGCAGTCTATGCCACGCTGAAAGCGCTGCGGGAGGGCACGCCGCCAAGCGAGCTACCGGGATTGCCGCAGGACGGGCTGATGAGCCGTATCATGCGGGAAGCCGATTACAAGCGCTGGACCAGGGATTTCCTCGGCGGCGCCTGAGAGGAAGGGGAACAGACCATGCTCAGCGAAACCGAGGGCGATTTCCTTACGCTGCACGAATTCGTCAAGGCAGCGAAGGTGAAGCTCAGCCCGAACATCTGGGACTATCTGGTCGGCGCCACTGAGACCGAGACGACCATGCTGCGCAACCGGTTGGCCCTGGACAGTGTCGCCTTCCGGCCGCGCGTGCTGCGGGACGTGTCGTCCATTGACAGCTCGGCGCCCTTTCTGGGCCGCAGGGTGACCCTGCCGGTCGCTCTGGCCCCGGTCGGTGGGCTGGAGAGCTTCGACCCGGAAGGCGGCGCCCCCGCGGCGCGGGCGGCTGCGGCCTTCGGGGTTCCCGTCATCGTCAGCTCGGTCAGCCATCCGGGGCTTGAGGAGATGGCGAAGGCCGCGGGCAATGGGCCGAAGGTCTTCCAGCTCTATGTCCGCGGCGATGGCGCCTGGGTGGATGAGATCGTCAATCGCGCCGTGGATGCCGGCTACGACGCCTTCTGCCTGACGGTGGACACCGCGATCTATAGCCGACGGGAGCGCGACATTGCGAAGCGCTTCGTCAAACCCTGGCGCAGCCGTGCAATGGGCCATGCCTTCCAGGCGGCGCTCAACTGGGATGACGTGAAGCGCTTCAAGGACCGGCACCGCATCCCGCTGGTCCTGAAGGGCATCGCCACCGCAGAGGACGCCGCCATTGCCTGCGAGCATGGCGTGGAGGTCGTCTATGTCTCCAACCATGGCGGCCGGCAGCTCGACCATGGCCGGGGCGCGCTGGATGTGCTGCCGGAGGTGGTGAAGGCCGTCGAGGGGCGGGCGAAGATCTGGATCGATGGCGGCTTCAGCCGCGGCAGCGACGTGGTGAAGGCGATGGCCTTGGGCGCAGATCTGGTCGGCCTCGGCCGGCTCTACTGCTACGGGCTGGCGGCGGCGGGTGAGGCTGGCGTCACCCGCATCCTTGAATTGCTGCAGGCCGAGATCCATGAGGTTCTCGGCCTGCTTGGCGTCACCAGCTTCAGCCAGCTTGGCCCGGACTATCTGCATCCGGCGGCACCGGTGGTGCTGCCGGGCGTCCACAGCGCCTTCCCGCTGACGAACCTGGCGGATCCGGGCTATCGCTGAAGGCCGGTCGGCCGATGCCGGCTGCCTGGCCACTTGGCTGCGGCTTGCAGCAAGGAGCCAGGGAGCCGCTTCGGCCTTCCGGACGCGCCTTCAGTAGGATTTCGGCAGGCCGAGCACCCGTTCGGCGATGTAGCAGCAGATCAGGTTGGGACTGACCGGCGCGATCCAGGGGATCATCGCCTCACGCATGAAGCGCTCCACATGGTATTCGCGCGCATAGCCGAATCCGCCATGGGTCATCACGGCATTCTGGCAGGCCTTTAGCCCCGCCTCGGCCGAGAGGTATTTCGCCGCATTCGCCTGGGCCCCGCAGTCGAGCCCTCGATCGTAGCGCCAAGCGGCATTCAGGCACATCAGCCAAGCCGCCTCCAGAGCCATCCAGTCCTGCGCCAGCGGGTGCTGGACCGCCTGGTTCTGGCCGATCGGCCGGCCAAAGACCACGCGCTCCTTGGCATAGGCGGCGGCACGCTTCAGGGCGGCGCGGCCGATGCCAACCGCCTCTGCGGCGATCAGCACGCGCTCCGGGTTCAGCCCGTGCAGGATGTAGCGGAAGCCCTTGCCTTCCTCGCCGATGCGGTCCTCCAGCGGCACCTCGAAATCCTCGAAGAAGATCTCGTTGGAGTCGACAGCCTTGCGGCCCATTTTGTCGATCTCCCGCACCGTCGTTGCGCCGCTGCGGTCGAGGCGCGTGTAGAACAGGGAGATCCCGTCCGCCGGATTGCGGCACTGCTCGATCGGGGTGGTGCGCGCCAGCAGCAGGATCGTGTCGGCCACCTGCGCCGTGCTGATCCACACCTTCTGCCCGTTCACGACATAGCGGTCGCCGCGCCGCTCCGCCCGCGTCTTCAGCCGGGTGGTGTCGAGACCGGTTGTCGGCTCGGTCACGCCGAAGCAGGCCTTCACCTCGCCGCGCACGATGGGCGGCAGCATGCGCCGCTTCTGCTCCTCGGTCCCGAACACCACCACCGGGTTCAGGCCGAAGATGTTGAGATGCACCGCCGTTGCGCCCGACATCCCGGCGCCGGATGCGGCGATCGCTTCCATCATGATGGCCGCTTCGGTGATGCCGAGGCCGGACCCGCCATATTCCTCGGGGATGCAGATGCCGAGATAGCCGGCCTCCGCCATCGCCCGGTGAAAGTCATGGGGGAAGCCGCCTTCCTTGTCCCTCTTCAGCCAATAGGCATCATCGAAGCGGGTGCAGATGGCGGTGATCGCCTCACGAATCGCCTCCTGTTCCGGCGTCAGAGCGAAATCCATCCCTTGCTCCTCCGAGGGCATGGCGGCAGGGAATGCAATCTGGCCGCTGCGGGGTCAACCGGGGCCTCGCCGGAAGCTGCCGGCTGGGGAATACTCAGGGAAACGATATGGAGGGTAGGGGAATGGTGCCGCTGATCGGTTATCTGGATCGCTTCTCGGCCAGGCCGGGCGAGAGGCTGGAGGTGAAGGTTTCTTCCAGCCTCGCCGGCCCCTACGAAGCGGATCTGGTCCGCATCCGGCATGCCGATCCGAATCCCGCCGGGCCAGGGATGAAGTTGCTGCCGGTGCCGGCAGGCTTCGCCGGCCGCTATCCGTCCCGTGTGCAGCCCATACAGAGCGGCTCCTTCGGCCTGGTGCGGGGCAGGATCGAAACCGGTGGCGCTTTCACCCTGCTGCTGCGCGTCCAGCCCTGGCTTCTGCGTGATGCTCCACAGACCTTGCTGGCGCTGGATTTCGGCGGCCAGCGCCTGACTTTGCGGCTGACCGCACGGGGCCTAACGGCGGAGGCCGGCACGGCTGCCTGTTCCGTTACTGCACCGCCCCTGCCGCGGCATTGGTATGAGGTGGCGCTGACGCTTGGGGGAGGCCGGCTGCACCTTTCGCAGCGCCCGTTGCATCCTGCCTGGGGTGCCAATGAGGCCGGCGAAGCCGAGACGGCGCTGCCGGCCACAAGCTGGTCTGGCCCCTTCACCCTGATGCTGGCTGCCGATATCGGTCCACAGGGGACTCCTACCAACCATTTCAATGGTCGGCTTGAGGATCCCATGCTGCTTCGCGGGATCGTGGCCGCGAGTCTGGATGATCCGGAAGCGCTGCTTGCCTCGGGCCAGGTTCTCGCCTGGTGGGATTTCTCCAGGGGGATCGAAGGCGACGGGATCGAGGATCGCGGCCCGCGGGCGTTGCACGGCACCCTGACCAATCTTCCCGCCCGCGGCATGCGCGGCAGCCACTGGACCGGCGCCGAGCATTGCTGGCGCCACGCCCCGCGCCACTACGCCGCCATCCATTTCCATGAGGACGATCTGGAGGACTGCCGCTGGTCCACAGACTTCGTGGTGGACATCCCGGCGGAGATGCCGAGTGGTGTCTACGGCGTGCGGCTGCGTGGCGAGGGCCAGCAGGACATCATCCCTTTCTACGTTCTACCGCCAAAGGGCGAGGCGTGGGCGCCTATCGCCTTCCTTGCTCCCACCTTCACCTACCAGGCCTATGCCAACCACAAGCGCGGCAATGTGGATGAGAGCTACCGTGCTCGCCGCGCCGCCTGGGGCGCCTACCCGCACAATCCGGATGAGCATGCGGATTACGGTTACAGCACTTATAATTTTCATCCGGATGGCAGCGGCATCTCCATCAGCAGCCGCCTGCGGCCCATCCTGACCATGCGTCCAGGCTTTCTTACCTTCGACGACGCACGCGGCTCCGGCCTGCGCCATTTCCCAGCCGACAGCCACATCACCGACTGGCTGGAGGAGAAGGGCTTCGCCTTTGATGTCCTGACCGACGAGGATCTGGACAACGAAGGCGTGGAGCTGCTGTCTCGCTACAAGGCTGTGCTGACCGGCAGCCACCCGGAATATCACACTCAGGGCACGCTGGATGCCTTGCAGGCTTATGTGGATGGCGGCGGCCGGCTGGCCTATCTCGGCGGTAACGGCTTCTACTGGAAGGTGGCACGCCAGAAGCACCGCCCCGGCGTCATCGAACTGCGCCGCGCCGAGGGCGGCATCCGCGCCTGGGCCGCGGAGCCCGGTGAATATTACCACCAGTTCGACGGCAGCATGGGTGGCCTGTGGCGCCGCAATGGACGGCCGCCGCAGATGCTGGCAGGGGTCGGCTTTTCCGGCCAGGGCCTGTTCGAAGGCTCCTACTACCGCCGCATGCCCGGTGCCGACGACCCCCGTGCGGCCTGGATCATGGATGGCGTCGAAGGCGAGATACTCGGCGATTTCGGTCTTTCCGGCGGCGGCGCCGCAGGCTTCGAGCTGGATCGCGCCGATCCCGTGCTTGGCACGCCGCCCAATGCCGTGATCCTGGCGCGGTCCGAGCAGCACCAGTCCCATTTCGTCGCCGTGCCGGAGGAATTGCTGACCCACCGCGCCACTGTCACCGGCGAGACGCCGGCAGCCCTGATCCGTGCCGAGATCGTCTATTTCGAAACCCGGAAGGGTGGCGCGGTGTTCTCCACCGGATCCATCACCTTCTGCGGCAGTCTCTCGCACAACGGTTACGCCAACCCGATTTCCCGCATGCTGGAGAATGTCGTGCGCCGTTTCAGCACCTGAATCATCGGATCCAACGATGCCCGATACGCAGCGTGATTCCGCTCCCGCCACCGCTCCGCGGACCATCCATCGCCTCGACTACCGGCCGCCCGCCTTCCTGGTGGACAGGGTGGAACTGGCCTTCGATCTTGACCCCGGGGCAACCCTGGTTCGCTCCCGCCTGGCACTCCGCCGCAATCCTGCTGCCGGAACGCCAGATGCGCCGCTGCATCTGGATGGCGGTCCGCTGACCCTGCTTGAGATCAGCCTGGACGGCACGGCGCTGCCGCCGGAACGCTACCGCATCGGTGAGGACGGCTCGCTTACCATGCCGGACATGCCGGATACCTGCACGCTGGAAACTCTGGTCCGCATCGTGCCGGACCAGAACACCGAGTTATCCGGCCTCTACACCTCCGGCGGCAATTTCTATACCCAGTGCGAGGCGGAGGGTTTCCGCCGTATCACCTTCTTTCCCGACCGGCCGGATGTGATGGCTCGCTACACGGTCACCATCACCGCCGATCGCACGCGCTATCCAGTCTTGCTCTCCAACGGCAACCCGGATGGCAGTGG
This sequence comes from uncultured Acetobacteraceae bacterium, assembly GCA_937930165.1. Taxonomy (GTDB): domain Bacteria; phylum Pseudomonadota; class Alphaproteobacteria; order Acetobacterales; family Acetobacteraceae; genus CALGVL01. The sequence goes on along the minus strand of CALGVL010000405.1, from coordinate 13,346 downwards.
CGATGCCAAGAACGGACGTCATTGGGTGCGCTGGGTCGATCCGCATCCGAAGCCCAGCTATCTCTTCGCCCTGGTGGCGGGCGACCTGACCAATGTCCACGAAACCTTCGTCACCCGTTCCGGCCGCAGCGTCGCGGTGAATATCTGGGTACGCCACGGCGATGAGGATCGCTGTGCCCATGCCATGGATTGCCTGCTGCGCGCCATGCGTTGGGACGAGGAGGTGTTCGGCCTGGAATACGACCTGGATGTGTTCAACGTCGCAGCCGTCTCCGACTTCAACATGGGGGCGATGGAGAACAAGGGACTTAACATCTTCAACACGAAATACGTGCTGGCCAGGCCGGAGACCGCGACGGATGCCGACTACCAGGGCATCGAAACGGTCATCGCGCATGAATACTTCCACAACTGGACCGGCAATCGCGTCACCTGCCGTGACTGGTTCCAGCTTTCGCTGAAAGAGGGGCTGACCGTCTTCCGCGATCAGGAGTTCAGCGCCGACCAGGGCAGCCGCGCGGTGAAGCGCATCCGCGATGTGCGCGGCTTGCGTGCCGCGCAGTTCCCGGAGGATGCAGGCCCGATGGCGCATCCTGTGCGTCCGGACAGCTACATCGAGATCGACAATTTCTACACCCCGACCGTCTACCAGAAGGGCGCGGAGGTGGTGCGGCTGCTCCACACCCGCATCGGTCCCGCCGCCTTCCGCAAGGGGATGGATCTCTATTTCGCTCGCCATGACAACCAGGCGGTGACGATTGAGGATTTCGTCGGCGCGATGCAGGACGCTTCCGGCATCGACCTGTCGCACTTCTCTCGCTGGTATGTCCAGGCCGGCACGCCGGAGGTGACGGCGGAGGATGCCTATGATCCCGCCACGCGCCGCTGGATCCTGACACTACGTCAGAGCACCCCGCCCACGCCTGGCCAGGCCGAGAAGCAGCCCTTGCCGATCCCCGTCGCCATGGGCCTGCTGGACGGGAAGGGCAGGGAGATGCCGACGCGCCTTGCCGGCGAGAACGCAGCACAGTCTGGCACCCGCATGCTGCTGCTGGATGCGGCGGAACAGAGCTTCGTTTTCGAGGATGTGCCCGAACGCCCCACACCCTCCCTGCTGCGCGGCTTCTCCGCTCCGGTACGGCTGAAGGGCGTGCCGCGGGACCGTCTGCGCTTCCTGGCGGTGCATGACACCGATCCCTTCGTCCGCTGGGATTCCGGCCAGCAATACGCGACCGCGCTGATGCTGGATATGGTCGCCGCGCACCGCCGCGGCGAGGCGCTGACCTTCGATCCGGCGCTGGCCGAGGCCGTCCACAACACCCTGGCGGATGCCGATTCAGATCCTGCCTTCGCTGCCGAGGCGCTGGTCTTGCCAAGCGAATCCGCCGTCGCCGATCAGATGGAGACTGCGGACCCCGAAGCGATTCACCTGGTTCGCGAGTATCTACGCCGGGAGATCGGGCAGCGCTGCGGCGACGCCCTGCGCCGGACCTATGATGACCTGACCGATCCCGGCCCCTATCGCATCGACGGTCGCTCCATCGGCCGTCGCAGCCTGCGCAACGCCTGCCTTGCCTATCTCGCCGCTGCCGGAGAGGATGGATTGCGCCGCGCCAAGGCGCAATTCGATGCCGGCGCCAATATGACGGATGTGCTTGCCGCGCTCTCCCTGCTGGCGGATTCTGAAGGGCCGGAGCGCGACGAGGCGCTTGCTGCCTTCCATGCGCGCTGGCGCGGGGACGATCTGGTGCTGGACAAGTGGTTCTCCATTCAGGCCATGTCGCGCCGTGCGGACACCATCGCGCAGGTCCGGGCGCTCTATGCGCATCCGGATTTCGACCTGAAGAACCCGAACCGCGCGCGCTCGCTGATCGGCGCCTTCGCCAGCGGCAATCCGGTCCGTTTCCATGACGCCTCCGGCGAGGGCTATCGCTTCCTGGCCGATGCGGTGATTGCGCTTGATCCGCTGAATTCCCAGACCGCGGCGCGACTGGTTTCCCCGCTCGGCCTCTGGCGCCGCCAGGCACCTGAGCGGGCGGTCCTGATGCGGCAGCAGCTTGAGCGCATCCTGGCTGCACCGAAGCTCAGCAAGGGTGTCTTCGAAATGGCATCGAAGGGCCTGGCTGCCTGATCGCCTTTGGTGCCTGCGTGGCGGGCCGTCAGGCCCGCTTCCGCTTCCGTACCGGCTCCGCTTCCCGTGCCAGCAACGGCGCGAGGAAGCGACCGGTATGGCTTTCCGGCGCCGCCGCTACCTCCTCCGGTGTGCCGGTGGCGACGATGCGCCCACCGCCATCACCGCCCTCCGGGCCAAGGTCCAGGATCCAGTCGGCGGTCTTGATAACCTCCAGATTGTGCTCAATCACAACTACCGTATTGCCGGCCTCGACCAGCCGATGCAGCACCTCCAGCAGCTTGCGCACATCCTCGAAATGCAGGCCCGTGGTCGGCTCGTCCAGGATGTAGAGGGTGCGGCCGGTAGCGCGGCGGGAAAGCTCCTTCGCCAGCTTGATTCGCTGCGCTTCGCCCCCCGAAAGCGTCGTCGCCTGCTGGCCGAGATGGATATAACCCAACCCGACTTCCTGCAGCACCTTCAGCTTGTCATGGATGGCGGGGACGGCACTGAAGAATTCAACGGCTTCGTCCACCGTCATCTCCAGCACATCGGCGATGGATTTGCCGCGGAACTTCACCTCCAGCGTCTCGCGGTTGTAGCGCTTGCCCTTGCAGGCATCGCAAGTGACGTAGACATCGGGCAGGAAGTGCATCTCGACCTTGATGACGCCGTCGCCTTGGCATGCCTCGCAGCGGCCGCCCTTTACGTTGAAGCTGAAGCGGCCTGGCTTGTAGCCGCGGGCGCGTGAGTCCGGCAGTTCCGAGAACCAGTCGCGGATCGGGGCGAAGAGGCCCGTATAGGTCGCCGGATTGCTGCGCGGCGTCCGGCCGATCGGCGACTGATCAATGTCGATGATCTTGTCGAGAAGATCCAGCCCCTCGATCCGCTCATGCGGCGCCGGCACGGTGCCCGCGCCCATCAGGCGGCGAGCCGCGGCCTTGTAGAGCGTTTCGATCACCAGCGTGGACTTGCCGCCACCGGAAACCCCGGTGACACAGGTGAAGGTACCGAGGGGGAATTCCGCGGTAACATCCTTCAGGTTGTTGCCGCTGGCGCCGACCACCCGCAGCAGGCGCTTACGGTCCACCCGGCGCCGTGCCTCCGGCACCGGGATGCGACGGCGGCCTGAAAGGTAGTCGCCGGTCAGGCTGGCCGGATTCGCCGCGACCTCCGCCGGCGTGCCTTGCGCCACCACGCGGCCGCCCCCGGCACCGGCCCTCGGGCCGATATCCACCAGGTGGTCGGCGGCGCGGATCGCATCCTCGTCATGCTCCACCACCAGCACTGTGTTGCCGAGATCGCGCAGCCGCCGCAGCGTCGCCAGCAAGCGTTCATTGTCCCGCTGGTGCAGGCCGATGGAGGGCTCGTCCAGCACATACAGCACGCCGGTCAGCCCGCTGCCGATCTGCGAGGCCAGGCGGATCCGCTGCGATTCGCCGCCTGAAAGCGTGGCGGAGGAACGGCCGAGCGAGAGATAGTCCAGGCCGACATCCACCAGGAATTGCAGCCTTTCCTCGATCTCCCGCAGGATGCGGCGGGCGATTTCCCGGCGCTGGGGCGTCAGCGTCTCCTGCACCGTGGCGAACCATTCGCGCGCCTTGCGGATGGAAAGCTCGCTGACCTCGCCGATATGACGGCCGGCAATTTTCACCGACAGCGCCTCCGGCTTCAACCGGTGGCCATTGCAGGCGGGGCAGGGCTTCTCCGCCTGATAGCGCGTGAGATCCTCGCGCACCCAGGGATTGTCCGTTTCGCGGAAGCGGCGCTCCAGATTTGGCAGCACGCCCTCGAAGGGCTTTTCGACGTTGTAGGCGCGCAACCCGTCCTTGTAGCGCAGTGTCACCACCTCATTACCGGTACCGTGCAGGATGGCCTTTCGCACGCTGGCCGGCAGTTCACCCCAGGGCGTGCTGGTCTTGACCTTGAAGTGCCGTGCCAGGCTTTCCAGCGTCTGGTCGTAATAGGGGGAGGAGGCGCCGGCCCAGGGCGCGATCGCCCCTTCGGCCAGGCTGCGCGTGTCGTCCGGCACCACCAGCATCGGATCGAAGAAGGTCTGGGTGCCGAGCCCGTCGCAGGTGGGGCAGGCGCCCTGCGGGCTGTTGAAGCTGAACAGCCGTGGCTCGATCTCCTCGATGGTGAAGCCGCTGACCGGGCAGGCGAATTTGGCGCTGAAGACGGTGCGCTCGCCGCCATCGGCGTTTTCCGTGTAGGCCACGCCATCGGCCAGGGCGAGGGCGGTCTCGAAACTGTCAGCCAGGCGTGAGGCGATGCCGTCGCGGACCACGATGCGGTCCACTACCACTTCGATGTCGTGCTTAAGCTTCTTGTCGAGCTTCGGCGCTTCCGGGATCAGGTAGAGCTTGCCGTCCACCTTCACCCGCTCGAAGCCACGGCGCTGGAATTCGGCCAGTTCCTTGCGGTACTCGCCCTTCTTGCCGCGGACCACGGGGGCCAGGATCAGCAGCCGCGTGCCCTCTGGCATGGCCAGAACCCGGTCCACCATCTGGCTGACCGTCTGCGCCTCGATCGGCAGGCCCGTCGCCGGCGAATAGGGCACGCCGACCCGCGCCCAGAGCAGGCGCATATAGTCGTGGATCTCCGTGACAGTGCCGACGGTCGAGCGCGGGTTGTGGCTGGTGGTCTTCTGCTCGATGGAGATGGCCGGGCTCAGCCCCTCGATGGAATCGACATCCGGCTTCTGCATGAGTTGCAGGAACTGCCGGGCATAGGCCGAAAGCGACTCCACATAGCGCCGCTGCCCCTCCGCATAGATCGTGTCGAAGGCGAGTGAGCTTTTCCCGGAACCCGATAGGCCGGTGATAACCATCAGCGTCCCCCGCGGGATGTCGAGGTCGAGATCCTTCAGGTTGTGGGTGCGGGCGCCACGGATGCGGATCTGACCGCTGCTCATGCTTTCACCTGGAAGCTGGGTTTACGAAGGGCAAGCCGTCGTGACCTGTGGGGTCATGTTCTCGTCTTGTTCTGGAACGCTTTTGCCATCATATTGGCTGGGCGGGAAGGGGTTCCCGTAACCCGGGCGGCACCGGGCCCCGACGCGTCGTGGCGGGGGAAGACGACCGCCCTCCCGACCATTCCAGGGCCATCTGGCCTTGGGCGTGGCCGGCGGCTAGGGTTGTGGAGAAGGACAGGGAAGCGCGGCCATGGCCGGTGTGAATAAGGTGATCCTGCTTGGGCGTCTGGGCAAGGACCCTGAGGTCCGGAATTTCCAGAACGGCGGCAGGGTGGTGAACCTGCGACTGGCCACTTCGGAGCGGTACAAGGACCGCGAGGGCAATCAGCAGGAACGGACCGAGTGGCATTCGGTCGCCATTTTCAACGAGCGCCTGGGCGAGATCGCCGAGAAATACCTGCGGAAGGGCAGCGAGGTCTATATTGAGGGCCAGCTTGAGACCCGCAAATGGCAGGGGCAGGACGGCCAGGACCGGTACACCACGGAAATCGTGCTGCGGCAGTTTCGGGGTGAACTCCAGCTTGTGGGCGGCCGCGGCAGTGCAGGCGGTGAGGCCGGCGAGGGTGCCGGTTCCGGCGGCGGCTTCGGCGGCGGGCGATCCTCCGGTGGCTATGGCGGCGGTGACCGCGGCGGCTCCGGTGGTGGGCGAGGTGGCTGGGACAAGCCGCAGGGCGGCGACCTGGACGACGATATCCCGTTCTAGGAACGGCGCGGAGAATCCATAGGATTTTGCTGGTTTTTCCGGGTCTTGCGGATTTGTCGCAAGGCCCGCGAAAGCCTATATTCAGGTTCGGATGAGGGGGCAGTGGCTGGCCGATTCGGCCTGTTGGCCAGGGGTGATGTTGCACCTCCGGCCCCGGCACGGTAGCGCCGCTCCATCAGCCGACCCGATTCGAATTGCCGTTGCTGCCCCTGGGGGTGGTGCCGGCAGACAAGGAAGCCAGTCAGCGTGAGCGAGACCGAGAACGGCGCCGACGGCGCACGGCCCGAGGATGCCGTGCCGGTGGCGCTCGAGGAGGAGATGCGGCGCTCCTACCTCGACTATGCCATGAGCGTCATCGTCGCGCGTGCCCTGCCGGATGCGCGTGACGGTTTGAAGCCGGTACATCGCCGCATCCTGTACGCCATGCAGGAGAGCGGCTACGCCGCCGACAAGCCGCACCGCAAGTCGGCACGCGTCGTCGGCGACGTCATGGGTAAGTATCACCCGCATGGCGACGCCTCGATCTACGACGCCATGGTGCGCATGGCGCAGACCTTCTCCATGCGCGTGCCGCTGATCGACGGCCAGGGCAATTTCGGCAGCATGGACGGCGACCCGCCGGCGGCCATGCGCTACACCGAGGCTCGCCTCGCCCGCGCCTCCATGGCGCTGCTGGAGAGCATCGACGAGGACACCGTCGATTTCCAGCCGAACTACGACGAAAGCGCGGAGGAGCCGCGCGTCCTGCCGGCTGCCTTCCCGAACCTGCTGGTGAACGGTGCCAACGGCATCGCCGTCGGCATGGCGACCAACATCCCGACGCACAATCCGGGCGAGGTCATCGATGCAACACTGGCGCTGATCGCCGATCCGGCGACTCCGCTGGAGCGGCTGATGCAGATCATACCCGGGCCGGACTTCCCGACCGGCGGGCTGATTCTCGGCCGCAGCGGCATCCGCGCGGCCTTCGAGACTGGCAGGGGTTCCATCCCGCTGCGCGCCAAGTGCGAGATCGAGGAGATGCGCGGCGGCCGTACCGCCATCGTCGTCTCCGAGATCCCCTACCAGGTCAACAAGGCGTCGCTGATGGAGCGCATCGCCGAACTGGTGCGCGCCAAGCAGATCGAGGGCATCAGCGACCTGCGCGACGAGAGTGATCGCGAGGGCCTGCGTATCGTCATCGAGCTGAAGCGGGATGCGACGGCGGAGGTGGTGCTGAACCAGCTCTACCGCATGACGCAGTTGCAGACCTCCTTCGCCGTGAATTTCCTGGCGTTGGACAATGGCCGCCCGCGGCAGATGGGGCTGATCGAGGCCCTCAAGGCCTTCATCGCCTTCCGGGAGGACGTGATCCTTCGCCGCAGTCGCTTCCGCCTGATGAAGGCGCGGGAGAGGGGGCATCTGCTGATCGGCCTGGCGATCGCCGTCGCCAATATCGACGAGGTCATCCGCCTGATCCGCGCCAGCCGCGATCCGGCCGAAGCCCGCGCTGCCCTGATGGCGCGCGACTGGCCGGCCGGCGATGTCGGCGCCTTGCTGGCGCTGGTCGAGGATGCCGGCAATGTGGTGACGCCGGAGGGCACGGTACGCCTGACCGATGCGCAGGCCCGCGGCATCCTGGCCCTGACCCTGCAGCGCCTGACCGGGCTGGAGCGGGACAAGATCAACGCCGAATTGGAAGAAGTTGGCGCCCGCATCCGCGAGTTGCTGGAGATCCTTGGCAGCCACATCCGCCGCATGGAGGTGATGGCCGAGGAACTGCGCGCTGTCCGCGCCCAGATCGCTACGCCGCGCCTCACGCAGATCGTGGAAGGCATCGCCGATCTCGACGACGAGAGCCTGATCGAGCCGGGGATGATGGTCGTCACGCTGACGCGCGACGGCTATGTGAAGCGCACGCCGCTGGAGACCTTCCGGGCGCAGCACCGCGGCGGCCGCGGCCGCAGCGCGGCGGCGACGCGGCAGGACGATGTGGTGGTGCGCAGCTTCATCGCGCACACGCATCAATGGGTGCTGTTCTTCACCAGCCGCGGCATCGTCTTCCGCGAGAAGGTCTGGCAGTTGCCGGAAGGTGGTGCCCAGGGCAAGGGTCGCTCCCTGCGCCAGATCCTGCAATTGCAGGAGAACGAGCAGGTCACGGCCGTGCTGCCCCTGCCGCAGGACGAATCGCTGTGGGAGGGCCTGCACCTGGTCTTCGCCACCGCGCATGGCAATGTCCGGCGCAACCGCCTCTCCGATTTCCGCAATGTCCGCTCCACCGGCCTCATCGCCATGAAGCTGGAGGAGGGCGATACGTTGATCGGCGTGCAGACCTGCCGCGAAGGCGATGACGTGCTGCTGGCGACCCGCAACGGCCGCTGCATTCGCTTCCAGGCGGCGGAGGACGTGCTCCGCGTCTTCGCCGGCCGCGACAGCAGCGGCGTGCGCGGCATCAAGCTGGGGAAGGGGGATGCGGTGATCGCCATTTCCATCCTCCGGCATTTCGATGCCGAGCCAGCCGAGCGGGAGGCCTATATCCGCTTCGCCGCGCAGCGCCGCCGTGCGAACGGGAACGGCAATGGCCATGGCGCCGAGGAGGCCGAGGCTGGGCCGGGCAGCGAGGATGGGGAGGAGGGGCCGGTCGCCGAAATCTCCCTCCCGCCCGAGCGCATCGAGCAGATGGAGCAGGCGGAGGAGATCATCCTGGCCGTCACCGATGGCGGCTTCGGCAAGCGCAGCCTGTCTTACGACTATCGCCTGACCGGCCGCGGTGGGCAGGGAATCGAAGGCATCACCCTCAGCCAGCGCACCGGCCGGGAGGTAGTGGCGACCTTCCCGGTCCGTCCCGGGGATGATGTGATGCTTGTCACCGATACCGGCCGGCTGATCCGCCTGCCGGCCGATCAGGTGCGCTTGACGCGCCGCCGCAGTCTGGGCGTGATGATGCTCAGGCTGGATGAGGGGGAACGTGTGACCAGTTGCTTCCCAGTGGTTGACGAGCAGGAGGATGCCGCCGCTGCGGCGCCCGAAGCGGAGGACAATGCCGGCAATGGGACCGGCGAGCCATGAGCCGGCATGTCGGCGTCTATCCCGGCACCTTCGATCCGGTGACGAATGGGCATCTGGACATCATCGGCCGCGCCGCCCGCATCCTGGACCGGCTGGTGGTCGGCGTGGCGATGAATGCCGGGAAGGGACCGCTCTTCCCGCTTGAGGAGCGGGTGGAATTGGTGAAGGCGGAAACCGACGCCATCGCCGCCCGTACCGGCACCGCCATCGAGGTGGTGCCCTTCGAGGGGCTTCTGGTCGGATTCGCTCGCCAGGTCGGCGCCAATGTGATCGTCCGTGGTCTGCGCGCCGTCTCTGATTTCGATTACGAGTTCCAGATGACCGGGATGAACCGGCGCCTGGACCAGGAGATCGAGACGGTCTTCCTTATGGCCAGCGAGACGAACCAATTCATCTCCTCGCGTTTCGTGAAGGAGATCGCCCAGCTCGGGGGCGACATCACCAGCTTCGTCCCGAAACTGACCCTGGAGCGAACCTTGGTGCGGGTGCGCCAGCCCGCACGGGACTGACCCGCAGGAGGAGTTGCTGCATGCGGCGACGCGAATTGGCCGGGCTGACCCTGGCGGCCGGACTGGCACCGATGCTGGCCCGCGCCCAGGAGGCCGAGGAGCGGCTGGTGCTGGACCTGAAGGATGGCCCGGTCACCATCCAGCTCCTGCCCGCGGTGGCACCGAAGCATGTGGAGCGGATTAAGGTGCTGACCCGCCGCGGCTTCTATGACGGCACGCCCTTCCATCGGGTGATCGAGGGCTTCATGGCCCAGGGTGGCGACCCGACCGGTACCGGCACCGGCGGCAGCGACCTGCCAAACCTGCCGGCGGAGTTCACCGACCGCTACCGCTTCGTCCGCGGCATCTGCGGCATGGCCCGCACTGCCGATCCGAACAGCGCGAACAGCCAATTCTTCATCATGTTCGGGCCGGCGCCGAGTCTGGACCGCAAATACACCATCTGGGGCCGCGTGATTTCCGGCATGGAGGCGGTGGACAAGATCAAGCGTGGCGACCCGGCCCGGAACGGCATCGTCCAGGGGCCGGACAAGCTGATCCGCGCCCGTATCGTCAGTGCCTGACAGTCGAGAGGAGTCCGATATGAGTGACGAAACCCCGGCCGAAGGCCAGACGCCGCAGGAAGCCGCCACCCCGGCCGAGGACCAGCGGGAAAACACGCTGATCCTTGAACTGAAGGATGGCAAGGTGACGATCGAACTGCGCCCGGACCTGGCGCCGCAGCATGTCGAGCGCATCAAGGCCCTGGCGCGCGCGGGCTTCTATGACGGCACGCCCTTCCATCGGGTGATCGAGGGCTTCATGGCCCAGGGCGGCGACCCGACCGGCACCGGCACCGGCGGCGCCCGGGATCAGGGCTATCCCGATCTTCCGGCGGAATTCTCCCCGCCCGCCAAGGCGCGTTTCGTGCGTGGCACCTGCGGCATGGCGCGGACGAACAACCCCAACAGCGGGAACAGCCAGTTCTTCATCATGTTCGCCCCGGCACCGAGCCTGGATGGCCAATACACTATCTGGGGCCGTGTGATTTCCGGCATGGAGGCGGTGGACAAGATCAAGCGCGGCACAGGCCCCAACGGCATCGTCCAGGGTCCGGACAAGCTGATCCGTGCCTGGGTGGCGGCGGACGAGCCGGCGGCATAGCCGCCGGCCCGGCAACACTTGACACTCCGATGCCCGCGCGCTTCACGGCGCCGGGCACCAGCCTCGGTGAGCCGGTAGCTCAGCTGGTAGAGCACGGGACTTTTAATCTCGTGGTCGTGGGTTCGATTCCCACCCGGCTCACCAAATCGTCCCACTAGGATTTCCCCGGCATACTTGGTGGTGCGCCTCATCGGTCATTCCAACCATGGCAGGGATTTGGCATGCCGGTGACCCCGAATTCCCGGACAGATTGGGCATTCCGATCCGGCCGGCTTCCTTGGCGGCGGATGGTGAACAGGTCGCGGATGGCGGCTTCGCCATCGTCGTGGGTGCCTGACAGTAGCCAATCTGTCCTTCGCAGCCTCGAACAGCGCTGACGCCGGGGGCTGGGGTAGGGCGTTCCGGCAGGATGCGAGGGGATGGATGGCTCCGTCGGGCGTGCCGGCCCTGGCCCCGCCCCGAGAGCCTGCCAGCGCCCCGGACCAAGGAGCGAACCCATGCACGACAAGGGTGGCCCGGAGATCGTGCTAGAGCCTCTGCTCGCCCGCGGGGACAGCGCCGCCGCGAAGGACACATTGGCGGCGATGCATCCGGCTGACGCCGCCTCGGCGATCGCGGCGCTGCCCCCCGCCCAAGCCTGTGCCGCACTTGGCCTGCTGCCCGATGCCTCTGCCCGCGCCGAGGTGTTCGGCTACCTGCCGGAGGCACGGCAGGCAGAGCTGGCCCGTTACCTGCCGCGGGCGGAACTTGCCGCCCTCGTCGCGGCCATGCCGCATGACGACCGCGCGGACCTGTTCCGGCGCCTCGCCCCGGCGGAGCGCGAGGCGCTGCTGCCCGCCCTTGCCCAGGCGGAGCGCGAGGACCTGCGCCGCCTCGCCGCCTATCCCGAGGACACTGCCGGTGCGGTGATGACCTCCGACTACGCAACGCTCGCGCCGGGCCTGACCGCGCGCGAGGCGATCGAGGCCCTGCGGCGGGAGGCGCCCGACAGCGAGACGATCGACGTGGCCTATGTCCTTGATGGCCGGCGGCACCTGCTCGGCGCCGTGTCGCTGCGCGACCTGGTGCTTGCGCCTGCCGGGGCGCGGGTGGAAGAATTGATGCGCCGCGATCCACTCCACGGGCGGGTGGACGAGCCGCGCGGCACGGTGGCGGCCCGGATCGCCCGCTACGACCTGCTGGCACTGCCGATCCTTGATGCCGAGGACAGGCTGGTCGGCATTGTCACCCAGGACGACGCGATGGATGTCGCCGCCGAGGAGGCGACCGAGGCCTTCCACCGCGTCGGCACCGTCCCCAATCTGGCCGCCAGCCTGCGCGAGGCGGGCATTGCGCTGCTTTATCGCAGGCGGGTCGGCTGGCTGGTGGCCCTGGTCTTCGGCAATCTGCTCTCCGGCGCCGGCATTGCCGCCTTCCAAGAGACCATCGCCACCAACCTGTCCCTGGTCTTTTTCCTGCCGCTGCTGATAGCCAGCGCCGGCAATGCGGGCTCGCAGGCGGCGACCCTGACCGTGCGGGCGCTGGCGACCGGCGATGTCCGGCTGTCGGATTGGGGTCACCTGCTGGTGCGGGAGGCTCTGGTCGCGCTCGCCCTCGGTGGGACCATGGCCCTGGCCGTCGGTGCCGTGGGGCTGCTGCGGGGCGGGCCGGGGATCGCCCTGGTGGCGGCGCTTACCATGGTAGTGGTGGTGCTGGTCGGCAGCCTGGTGGGCCTGTCGCTGCCCTTCCTGCTGGATCGCCTGCGCCTTGACCCGGCTTCGGCCAGCGCGCCGCTGGTCACCTCGGTGGCGGATGTCGCCGGTGTGCTGATCTATCTCGGCATCGCCTCCGCGCTGCTGCCGGCGCCATAGGGGGCAAGGCGCGTTATGATGCCGATCCCAGCCTCCGCCGCGGGGCCTGGGCATCGCCCGTTGCCGTCACTGCGACCCGGCGGGAACAGGGGTGGTCCTCGCGGCGTTCTCCCGGCGGTTCCGTGACCTTGGCGCGCTGCGCCATGCCAACGGAAAGGGAGAATGCGCATGTCGAGGAAGAATCATTCTCCGGGCGCTGGTGGCGGCAAAGGGAAAGGCCGTTCGGCCGGCGACCAGCAGACTGGCGGCGTGGCCGGCGGCAAGCTGGGCGGCAGCGGATCGCTTCGCTACCATACGGATGCCCCAGCCCGTGCGACGGAGGCCGGGCGGATGGGTGGCCAGAGCCGCGCCACCGGCAGGCCAGGCCAGCGTCAGCGGAGCCCGGGAGACAAGCCCGGCGAATGAGGCCGCGGCCAGCGCGGCAGCCCGCGGCCGATTGACCGGAAGCGAAGACTGTGCGGCACTCCCGGCGCGCCCGCCGCAAGCGGGCGATCGCCGAGGAAAGGACCGCCATGTTCGTCGAACAGCGCATATATACCGCGCATCCGGGCAAGCTCGCCGCCTGGCTGAAGCTGTATGAGGAGATCGGCAGCCCCAGCTCCACCCGGCATGTCGGGCCCAATATCGGCTTCTTCACCACCGAATTCGGTCCGCTGAACCGCGTGGTCTTCCTGCGCGGCTTCGATGACATCGATGATCGCGCCCGCCGCCTGGCGGCGCGGGAGGCCGATCCCGTATGGGCGCGCTTCCGTGCCGAGTCGGCCAAGATCGGCGCCCTGGCGCAGCAAGAGAACAAGCTGCTCAAGACGGTGCCCTTCTCCCCCATCCAGAAGGAAGGCCAGCCCTTCACCCGGAAGATCGGCGGGACCGGGATGGTGGTGGACCACCGCACCTATGACTTTCATCCGGGCAAGATGAATGGCTGGCTCGAAGCCTATGAGAAGATAGATCGGAAGAGCACACGTCTGAACTCCAGTCACTGACCAATCTCGTATGCCGTCTTCTGCTT
>CALGVL010000404.1 GCA_937930165.1 uncultured Acetobacteraceae bacterium | reverse complement strand
GCCGCCCGCGCCCAGCAGCAGAGTCCGGTGATTGGTGACGAAGCCGCCCTGGCCGTAGAGCAGGCCGAGCGCGCCGGGCGCCTCGCGCAGCTCCCGCACCATGGTGCAGGCGGCGTGCAGCATGTAGGCGTTGAGCGGCGCGCCATGGAAGGTCAGGCCGCCGGCGACGGTGGGCACCGTGTCCTCCGGCAGGCCCAGCCTGCGGCGGGCCATCTTCGGCACGCAGGGGAAGCAGCTATAGAATTCGCGGAAGGCGAAGCGGGTGGCATCGCCCTCCGCCATCTCCAGCGCCGCCTCCAGCACCGCATCCATGGCATGCGAGCGGGTGAACTGATCCCGCTGCATGTAGTCCTTCGGCTCATTGGCCCATGCGCCGCCGCGGAGATGCACCATGCGCTGCTCCGGGATGCCGGCGGCGCGCGCTGCCTCCAGGCTGGCGAGCAGCACGGCGGCGCCCTGGTTCACCATCGGGTTCGCCACCATCAGCTTCGGATAGGGCCAGGCGATCATGCGGTTGCCGGGGCCGGGGGTGGCGATCTCCTCGGCGCTCATCGGGCGTTGCAGCCAGGAATTCGGGTTGCGCGCCGCCACCTCGGAATAGAGCGACCAGAGCCGTGCCGATTCCGCCTGCCCCTGTTCCGGCGCCTGGCCCCAGGCCGCCTGGGTGGCGTTCTCATAGAGCGGATAGACCTTCACCGGCTGGTCCAGGCCGTGCCGGCGCGCCAGCTCCGCCAGGTACTCCCGGGTCCGCGGCTTGGCGTTCGGGTCCCTGGGCGTCCAGGGCAGGGTGATGCCGGCCTTCTGCGCCTGGGCCACGGTGTATTGCGCCTCCCCGCCGCAGACGGCAGCGATGGTGGCCTCGCCGCGGGCGATGCGCTCCGCCGCCATGTGCAGGAAGGTCAGCGGCGTCTCGCCGCCGATCGGGCCGTAGCCGCTATGGCGCGGCGCGATGCCGAAGCGCCGGCAGAGCAGCGCCGGCAGGTCGGGATAGGGCCAGGAGACCTCGTGCACCACATCGAGCGAATCGAGCCGCTGCAGCAGCGCGGCGCCGGCATCCGCCTCGGCGCGGCGCAGTGCCACGGTCATCAGCGCGAGCGGCTCCAGGCCCTGGGTTGGATCGGCAGGGCGGTCCTTCACCTCGCCGATGCCGATGATGACGGGGATCCGGGAGGGCGGGAGTGGCATCGCCTCAGCCCCCCAGCAGGGCCTGCGCGCGGGACAATTCGCGCTCCGCGCCACTGACGATCTCCGCCAGCACCGCCGCCGCCGGCCGCACCGCATGAATCATGCCGAGCCCCTGGCCGGCGAAGCCGCCCCAGACATCCGCCCGCCCGGCCGCCAGCGCCGCCGCCGTCACCGGGGAGGACACCATGCCTTGATACGGCATGGGCAAGGGTTCCAGCCCCGCCTCGGCATAGGCTTGCGCCCACAGATTCTTCACCATGCGCGCCGGCTTGCCGGTGACGGAGCGGGAGACGACCGTGCCTTCGTCCCGCCCCTCGATCAGCGCCTGCTTCTGCGGGGGGCTGATGCCGGCCTCCTCGGTGGCGAGGAAGGCGGTGCCGATCCAGGCGCCCTCCGCCCCCAGCATCAGCGCCGCGGCGACGCCGCGTCCGTCGCCGATGCCGCCGGCACCGACCACCGGCAGGCGGCCGCCGACCGCATCCACCACCTGCGGGATCAGCGCCATGGTGCCGATCGGCGAATTATGGCCGCCCCCGTCGTGACCCTGCGCGACGATGATGTCCACGCCCGATTCCGCCACCTGCCGCGCATGCCGCGTGGTGCCGACGACCGAGAGGACGATGGTGCCGTTCGCCTTCAGCCGCTCCATCCAGGGGCCGGGATTGCCGAGGCCGGCGGCATAGACCGGCACGCGCTCCTCGATCACCACCTCCATCTGGGCTTCGAAGAATTCCTTGCTGAAGGGGCGTGGGCCGTCGCGGTCGGCAGGATCGCGGAGATAGCGCTCAAGCGTCGCCGCATCCGGTTCCGGCAACCCCTCCCGTTTGAGGAATTCGCGAGCGAACTGGCGATGCTGCGGCAGCAATTCCTCGGGCGAGGCGCCGCCGCTGTTCCTTGTATCCGCCCCGCGCCGCACCGAGGCAGGCAGCAGCGTGTCCACGCCAAAGGGCCTATCGGTCAGCGCGCGGGTGCGGCGGATCCACTCCCGCAACTGGTTCGGCCCGCAGGAGGCGGCGCCGAGCACGCCGAGCCCGCCGGCATTCGACACCGCCGCCGCCAATTCCGGCGTGCTGGCCCGCCCCATGCCGGCGAGCAGGATGGGATGGCGGATGCCGAGGATGTCGCAGATGCGCGTGCGCAGTGCCATGGCCGCGCTCCCTATGCCGCCACCTTTGGCCCTCGGACCAGGCGCCCGGGAAGCGCGCCGGTCGGCTCACCCTCGCGGTGGACGACGGTGCCCGACACCAGGGTGGCGACATAGCCATCCGCCTGCTGCACCAGCCGCTTGCCGCCGGCCGGCAGGTCGTAGCGCACCTCCGGCGCGCGGACCTGGAGGCGGTCGTAATCGATGACGTTGATATCCGCCTTGTAGCCTGGCGCGATCAGGCCGCGGTCAAGCAGCCCCAGCGCCACCGCATTGTCGCGCGTCAGCCGCTTCACCGCGAAGGGCAGGGGCAGGCGTGGGCCGCGCGTCCGGTCGCGGGTCCAGTGGGTGAGCATATGCGTGGTGCAGCTTGCATCGCAGATGAAGCCGACATGCGCCCCGCCATCGCCCAGGCCCATGAGCGTGTGCGGATGCTCCATCATCTCCCGGATCGCATCGAGATTGCCGTCCGCATAGTTGATGATGGGGCGATTGAGGATGGCCTTGCCGCCGCGCTCCAGCATCATGTCATAGGCCAGTTCCTGCGGCGGCACGCCGCGGCGCGCGGCCTCGGCGGCGACGCTGACCTCGGGCGGCGGCTCGTAGTCCGGCGGGTCGCCCAGGGGGAACAGCTTCTCCCAGGTGTTCAGCCGGTGGGCCAGCATCGGGTCGGCGGTTTCCTCGGCCAGCAGCCGGGCGCGGAATTCCGGCTGGCGCAGGATTGCGATCCGCTGCTCGAAGGGGAGGTCGGCGATCTGCTGATAGCTGGGCCGGGCCAGGAAGGGGTGCTGGCTCAACTCGAAGCCAAACATCAGCCCGATGGGGCGGCCCATGACCTGGCCCATGATCCGGCTGCCGGTGCGATTCGCCTCCTCGATCCGCTCCAGCAGGAAGCGCCAGAGCCAGGGCCGCTGCTCCCGCTGCAGGAGTTGGAGGCTCATCGGCCGGCCAGCGGCCTCGGCCACCCGGCGGAGCAGGGCGAATTCCTCCTCCGGCTCGTCGAAATCGGAGATCACCTGCATCCAGCCGGCGCCGGCCTCGCGCAGCGCCAGGGCGATGCTGGCCAGCTCCACCTCCGCCGCGCCGAGGGTTGGGGTGTGCCGCCCGTCGCGGGTCTTGTGCGCGATGGCGCGGGAGGTGGAGAAGCCCAGCGCGCCGGCGCGGATGCCCTCCGCCGCCAGCCGTGCCATCTCCGCCCGGTCGGCTTCCGTGGCGGGCTCCCGGTCGGCGCCGCGCTGGCCCATCACATGCACGCGCAGCGCGGCATGCGGGACCTGGGCGGCGATGTCCATGTCATAGGATCGGGCATCCAGCGCATCGAGGAATTCAGGGAAGCTTTCCCAATTCCAGGGCAGGCCCTCGGTCAGCACGACCTCGGGCAGGTCCTCCACCCCCTCCATCAGCTTGACCAGCATTTCCCGCCGGTCCGGCCGGCAGGG
>CALGVL010000403.1 GCA_937930165.1 uncultured Acetobacteraceae bacterium | reverse complement strand
ATACGAGATTGGTCAGTGACTGGAGTTCAGACGTGTGCTCTTCCGATCTGGATGACATGCAGGTGCCCGGAGGACCGGCCGCTGGCGAGGATGACCTCGCCAGGCGGGAAATAGCCGATATCGGTGGCGGCGCGCACCGCCTCGACCTGCTCCGCGGTGAGCCGGTCGAAGGGCGGATTGTGCGGGTCGAAGCCGGTGGCCATGGGATGAGGGGAGCGGGTTCCGGGGGACCCACCCCTTGCCCGTCAGTGCAGATGGGCGGAGGCAGCGCCGAAGCCCGTCTCCGACCGAATATATTGCTCGTCGAAGGAGGCGATCTCGGCCTTCGCCCGCTGGCTTGCATCCATCTTCGACACCAACCAGATGCCCAGGAAGGCGATCGTCATGGAGAAGAGCGCCGGGTTGTCATAGGGGAATAGGGCCTCGGTGAAGCCGAGGGTCTGCACCCAGACCGCCTTGGACAGCACCACCATCACCACCGCGCTGGCCAGGCCGAGGAAGCCACCCCACAGCGCGCCGCTGGTGGTGCAGCCCTTCCACATCGTGCTCATCAGCAGAACGGGGAAGTTGCAGGAGGCCGCCACCGCGAAGGCCAGGCCGACCATGAAGGCGACGTTCTGGTTCTCGAAGACATAGCCCAGCACGATCGCCACGATGCCGATCACCACCGCGGTCATCTTGGAGATGTTCACCTCGTTGCGCTCTGTGGCGCTTCCCTTGGCGATGACCTCGGCATAGAGGTCATGGCTGATGGCTGAGGCGCCGGCGAGGGTGAGCCCCGCGACCACCGCCAGGATGGTGGCGAAGGCCACTGCCGAGATGAAGCCGAGAAACAGGCTGCCGCCCACCGCATTGGCCAGGTGCACTGCCGCCATGTTGGTGCCGCCGATCAGGCCGTTGATCTTGTTGATCAAGCCACCGGCGCCGGCCTCATAATAGGCCGGATCGGTCATCAGGAAGGTGATGGCGCCGAAGCCGATGATGAAGGTCAGGATGTAGAAATAGGCGATGAGGCCGGTGGCGTAGAACACGCTCTTGCGCGCCGCCTGGGCGTCGGAGACGGTGAAGAAGCGCATCAGGATGTGCGGCAAGCCGGCGGTGCCGAACATCAGGGCGAGGCCGAGCGAGATGGCGCTGACCGGGTCCGCAACCAGCCCGCCGGGCGCCATGATGGCGTCGCCCTTGGGATGGACGCGCACGGCCTCGGCGAACATGGCTTCCGGGCTGAAGCCGAAATGGTACAGCACCGCCAGCGCCATGAAGGTGGCGCCGCCCAGCAGCAGGCAGGCCTTGATGATCTGCACCCAGGTGGTTGCCTTCATGCCGCCGAAGGCGACATAGACGATCATCAGCGCGCCGACGATGACCACTGCGTAGAGATATTCCAGGCCGAAGAGAAGCTGGATCAGCTTGCCCGCGCCGACCATCTGCGCGATCAGGTAGAAGGCGACGACAACCAGCGTGCCCGCGGCCGACAGGATGCGGATGCGCGTCTGGTCCAGGCGGAAGCTGGCTACATCGGCGAAGGTGAATTTGCCGAGGTTGCGCAGCCGCTCCGCGATCAGGAACAGCACGATCGGCCAGCCGACCAGGAAGCCAATGGAATAGATCAGCCCGTCGAAGCCGCTGGCGAAGACCAGGCCGGAGATGCCGAGGAAGCTCGCCGCGGACATATAGTCTCCGGCGATGGCCAGGCCGTTCTGCCAGCCGGTGATGCCACCGCCGGCGGCATAGAAGTCGGCCGCGGATTTCGAGGAGGCCGCCGCCCGGTAGGTGATGAAGAGCGTACCGAGGACGAAGAGGAAGAACATCGCGATCGCGGCGATGTTCAGCGACTGCTTCTGCACCTCCCCTTCGACGGCACCGGCGGCCAGCGCGGCGGCGAAGGCCCCGCCGCCGCCGAGCATGGCGGCGGCCAGCGGCAGGATGAATCCCTTGCGCATCAGGAAAGCTCCTTCGCCAGGCCGCGGGTCAGCTCGTCGAAGCGGCTGTTGGCACGCCGGACATAGATGCCGGTCAGCAGGAAGGCCGAGAGGATGACCACCACGCCGAGGACGATCCCGAGCGAGGTGACGCCTCCGCCTACCTTCATCGCCAGGAAGTCGTGCGCGAAGGCCACCAGCAGGATGAAGCCGAAATAGATCGCCAGCATTGCGGCTGAGAGGGTCCAGGCGAAGCCGGACCGCGTCCGCACGAGTTCCTGGAATTTCGGGTCCCGCAGGATGCGGTCAGGCTCGGCGCTGTCCATGGGCATTCTCCTCCGAGCGGCGGGGATGTTTCGGTTTATTGATGACCCGACCGCATCACGAATGCAGTTTTGTATACATTACTCCAACCCAGCGTCCTTGATCCCGCGCAATGCACTGCGGCGAGCCCCCGCTTGCAGCCGCCCTGTCGGCTTGCCACGCTGGCCATAAGCGTATGGGAGGTTCAGGAATGAGCAGCGGCACCGGCGGGACGCGCTATGACGAGGTCTATGCCGCCTGGCGGCGCGACCCCGAGGGCTTCTGGGAAGAGGCGGCGCGTGGCATCGACTGGGACCGCGCCCCGGATCGGGTCTTCGATCCCTCCCTGGGCGTGTATGGCCGCTGGTTCCCCGGCGGGCAGCTGAACACCTGCCACAATGCGGTGGACCGGCATGTCGCCGCCGGGCGGGGAGACCAGCCTGCCATCATCTATGACAGCCCCATGGCCGGGCGGACCGAGACCATCACCTATGCCGCGCTGCAATCCCGCGTGGCGAAGCTGGCGGGCGCGCTGGCAGCGCTTGGGGTGGGTGCCGGCGACCGGGTGGTGATCTACCTGCCCATGGTGCCGGAAGCACCCATCGCCATGCTCGCCTGCGCGCGGCTCGGCGCGGTGCATTCCGTGGTCTTCGGCGGCTTCGCAGCGGCGGAGCTGGCGGCGCGGATCGCGGATGCGAAGCC
>CALGVL010000402.1 GCA_937930165.1 uncultured Acetobacteraceae bacterium | reverse complement strand
TTTTTTTAATCATACGGCGACCACCGAGATCTACACTCTTTCCCTACACGACGCTCTTCCGATCTGGACTCCACGGCCCTGGCTGTCCTCGTGCCGCGTACCCCTGATGCCATGCCCCCTCCTGACAGATCGCTGATTTGGCGCGCCCCCCGACCCGTGGGAGAACCTCGCCCGATGGATATCGTTTTGTCGCCGGCCACCCAACGGCTTGCCGCCGTGCTGGGCGCCATAGCGCTGCTCCTGGCAGCGGTGCTGGCGCCTGAATACACGATAATGCTGATGCCATTGCTTGTGCTGCTGGTTGCGGCGCTGGCGCTGTATCAATTTCCCGTCGCCCTCGTTCTGGCCATGGTGCTCGTCTATGGGCTGGCACTCGACATCCAGCTCGACCTGATGGTGCAAGGCGGGGGTGCCGGCCGCTCGGCGGCGCTCGGCGCGGCGGTGGTAAAGGTGGTGCCCTTCGCCGTCACGGCGGTGCTGGTGCTGCGCTACGGCCTGGCCAGGACGCCCAACTGGCCGTTCCTCGCCTTCACCGCCATCGCCGGGCTCAGCATTGCCATCCTGCCGATTGGTCGCGTGGCGGGAATGGGCGACATGGTGCGCAGCTTCATCGGCTCCGCCGCGCCCTTCGCGCTGGGCTTCGCGCTGGCGCCGCGCCGGATCTGGACCGCGCTGTGCCGCGGCGTCGCCTTCGTGCCCATTATCAGCGCCGGGGTCGGGCTGCTCGCGGGGCTGGTCGGGTTCTATCCCGCCCTCGACGAATTCGGCCGCTTCCAGGGGCTGCACTCGCCGCCCTTCCTGGCCGGCTTCTGCACCACTGCGATCTTCGCAGCCACGCTGGAATACCTGCGCGGCTTCCGGACGCGCTGGCTGCTCGTGGGCGGGCTGGACCTCGCCATCCTGCTGGCCACCCAGGCGCGCGCCCCCTTCGGCGCAGTGACCCTGTTCCTGGTGCTGGTCTTCCTCTTTTCCGGCCAGCGTACCTTCCCGCTGCAGCGAAAGGTGGACCTGGTCATGGGCGGGATGGTGCCGGGCATGCTGCTGCTCGGCCCCTTCATGGCCTATGCGCTGGAGCGGTTCACCAGGATGACTGAGAATTTCTCCGGCCGCGACATCATCTGGCCCTACTTCCTGGATGCGATCGAGGCCCGTCCGCTCTTCGGCTTCGGCCTCGGCGCCGGGAAGCTGATCGTGGATCCCGAGGACCCGAAGATCCGCCTCCTCGGCAGCAGCGCGGCGCATAACGAGTATCTGCGCCTGTCGGTGGATGCCGGCATCGTCGGCTGCGGCCTCATATTCCTTTCGATCATCCTCTGGGTCTGGAGCGGCACGCAGCAGGCAAGGCCCGCGGACAAGCTGGTGCTGCGCGCAGCCCTAGCCGCGGCGCTGATGCACAGCGGCTTCGACAACACGCTGATCGCCAGCACGGCGGTGATGCAATTCGCCTGGTTCGCCGCCGCCCTGGCCCGCGCCCGGATGGAGGCGGAGCCGCTGCGGCACACCGCGCGGCACGCCCACACCACAGGTTGACCCGGCATGTCCGAGGCAAGCCCTGTCATCGGCCAGGCGGTCCGGCCCGCGGCACTGCACGGCGCGGCGGCACGGACGCGGCGGCTGGACCTGGACCGCGCCAAGGGCATCGCCATCCTGCTCGTCGTCTTCGGCCATATCGTGGCCCGCCAGGTGCCGCCGGGCGTCGAATGGTACGAACCGCTGCGCTACGCGGTCTACCGCTTCCACATGCCCTTCTTCCTGTATCTGAGCGGCACGGTGGTGATCCTCAGTGGCATGCCGGCACTGCGGCCCGCCGACTGGCCGGGGGTGCTGCGCCGGCGTGCGGTGCGGCTGCTGGTGCCCTTCTTCGGCCTCGGCTTGCTGATCCTCGCCGCCAAGCTGGTGGCAATGCGGCTGGTTCATGTGGACAATCCGCCTGACGGACTCTGGGGCGGGCTGGTGGACCTGTTCTGGACCACCGGGCACAGCCCGGCCTTGACCGTCTGGTACCTGCTGGTCCTGTTCCTCTCGACCGTCCTGGCATTGCCGCTGCTCTATCTCGGCATCGGGACGACTGGACTGCTGATGCTGGGCCTGGCGCTGCAATTCCTTGATCTTCCGCCGGTCGCCTATCTGGACCGGTTGGCCGGCTATTTCCTGTTCTTTGCCGCGGGTCTCTGGGTGGCAGCCCGGCAGGACCGGATGCTGCCGGCCTTTGAGCGGCTGCAATGGCTCTGGTGGCCGCTCTTCGGCGCAGCGCTCGGCTTGGCGCTCGCCGGCTGGCTGGATGAGCGCTGGTCCATGGTGGCCTGCGGCCTGCTCTGCATCCCGGCGCTGCATGGGCTAATCCGGCTGCCGCCCGTCTCCGGCCTGTCCTGGCCGCTCTTCCTCGGTCGCTATGCCATGGCGATCTACTTGTTCAACACCCTGGCGATCGGCTTTGCCAAGGCAGTGCTGATCGATGCCGGCATCGGCTGGACCGCACAGGAATTCCCGATCCACGCCGTGGTCCTGATGGCCGCGGGAGTGGGGCTGCCGATCCTGGTGAAGGCGGTGCTGCTGCGTCGCATCCCGGCGCTGGACCGTCTGACGGACTGACCCGCTCCAGGTTTCGTTGGGTCAACGATTCGCGTCCTGAGTTCCAAGGCGGTGCTTCGAATTCATCCAGGACGATCGCGGGTCAGGCTGGAGGGCGGCTGGTCTCCCGGCGTGGCGCTCTGCCAATGCAGACCTCCGGGTCCAGCCCCGGGCGCGGCACCGCCAACAGCACTGCCGGCGCAAAGGCGAAGAGCCAAGCCAGCCGCGCCTGGTAGCGCTCCGCCGGGCCGGACAGCCCGCCGGTCACCGCGGCATTGCCCAGCGCCGCCGCCAGCACCAGAGCAGCCAGCGCCATGCCAGGGAAGCCGAGCGCCTGCCCGCGAACCAGCAGCAGGCCAACCAGCCCCAGCAGGCCGAGCAGCGCCACCGCCCGGTGCAGGGGCGCGACGAATGCGGCATCCTGCAGCAACTCGCCGCGCTGCTGCCGGCTGTCGAGGAAGGGTTGGTGCTCCCGCGGGAAGAAGCGGGCGATCAGCGGCCCAGGTCCGGGCAAGCCGGGCCAGGGCTCCAGCCCGTCTCCGGTGCCGAGCATCCAAAGCTGCCGCAGCCCATTGCGAAGCATATGCCCGGCCACCTCCGCAGGGGTCGCGCGCATGGTGGCGGCGACAATCGCCGAGGCCTCAGGCGTCCAGGCCTTCGGCCCGCCAAGCTCATTGTGCAAGGGGCTGACCGGATCCCAAAGGAAGGCATTGTGGTGCGGCCCCAGGCGGTCCAGCACGGAGCAGATGCGCCAACCGCCCTCCGGGCAGGTGTCGCGCAGCAAGGTCATGCCCGGTCCGTCATAGATCAGCCGCGCCGCCAGGAAGACGGAGCCGAAGGGCGAGACCGAGGCCCGCCCATGCCCCGCGAGATTCACTGTGACCATCGCCAGCGCCGCCAGCAGGGCCGGCCCGGCCATGCGCGCCGTGCCCACCAGGGCCAGCCGCCAGCCGCGCAAGGCCCAGAGCAGCAACCCGCCCAGCGCCGCCAGGCCGAGTGCCAGGGGAAGATGGCTCTGGTGCATCGCGACCGCGCCGGTGGCCAGCACCAGGAACCACAGCCTTTCCAGCGCCGAAAGCGCCGCGGCGCGGAAGCCGAGCAGCCACAGGCTGAGCACGAGCACGCCGGTGAAGACATCCGGAATCAGTTGCGCGGTCACCCAAGGCAGGCCGGTGAACAGCGCGAGCAGGGCCGTGGCCAGCAGCAGCCAACGGCCGTCCGGGCGGCCGAGCACACGCAGCGTCACCGACAGCAGATGCGCCACGATCAACCCCTGCGCCAGCACCGGCAGCCAGAGCGTCAGGCGCCAATCCGTCGCCAGCAGGAAGACACTGTAGAAGGGCGGCCGGTCCCAGCCGAGATAGAAGAGCAACGCCTGGCCGAGATAGGTCCCGCTGTCGGCGAAGACCAGCGGATAGCCGTTCCAGAAGGCCGGCCAGACCAGCAGCAGCGCCGCCCCCGCCAGGCATGCCAGGTGCCGCACCGGATAGCGCCGGCCCCGGCCGGCGGTGGCACCGCCCGGCACGCGCTCCAGGCTCCCATCCGTTCGGGGCAGGAGCGGCGACAGCGGTGCCTTGGCCTGCAGCATGTCAGTCCTGGCCGCGGTCGCCGTATCCGTGGGGATGGCTGACGTGCCAGTTCCAGGCGGTGCGGACGATGTCGTCG
>CALGVL010000401.1 GCA_937930165.1 uncultured Acetobacteraceae bacterium | reverse complement strand
GCCGCCGTTGGCGCTACTCCTTCGACATGCTGGGCGAGGCGGCGCGCACTGCCGCGGATGCGGCGCGCTATTTCGACGCCTACCGGCACGCCATTGGCGCGGTCGGCCGCGCCGCGGCCGGGCGTGGGCCGGTGGAGGGGCCGGGGATTTCGGTGAAGCTCTCCGCCCTGCATCCGCGCTTCGAGGCCTTGCAGGCGGACCGCTGCGTGCCCGCCCTGACCGGCGCGCTCGCGGTGCTGGCGCGGGAGGCGAAGATACAAGGCATCGGCCTGACCGTGGATGCCGAAGAGGCGGAGCGGCTGGAACTCACCCTCGACATTTTCGAGATCGTGCGCGGCGATCCGGCGTTGGCGGAATGGGACGGGCTCGGCCTTGCGATCCAGGCCTATCAGAAGCGGGCGCCGGCCGTGGTGGAATGGGTGGCGGACCTCGCGCGCCGCACCGGCCAGGTGATCCCGGCACGGCTGGTGAAGGGCGCCTATTGGGATACCGAGATCAAGCAGACCCAGATCCAAGGGCTGCCGGACTATCCGGTCTTCACGCGCAAGCCGGCCACCGACGTCTCCTGGCTGGCCTGTGCTCGGCGGATGCTGGAATTACGCGGGCTGCTGCGCCCCGCCTTCGCCACCCACAACGCGCACAGCCTGGCCTATGTGCTGGAACTGGCCGGTGGCGGTGGCTTCGAGATGCAGCGCCTGCACGGCATGGGAGAGGCGCTCTACGACCAGGTGGTGAGCCGGGAGGCGTCGGTGCGGGTCTATGCGCCGGTCGGCTCGCATGAGGACCTGCTGGCCTATCTGGTGCGGCGGCTGCTGGAGAACGGGGCCAATACCTCCTTCGTCCACCGCCTGCTGGATCCTGCCGTCTCCGAGGAGGCGATCATCGCCGATCCGGTGGAGGCGGCGCGCAGCGGCCCGCCGCGCCATCCGCGCATCCCGCTGCCGCGCGCACTGTATCCGGACCGGCGCAACTCCCAGGGCCTCGACCTTGCCGATCCGGCAGCGCGGGAGCCGGCCCTGGCATCGGTGCGCAGCGCGGCGGCGCGGGACTGGAGCGACCCGGCATTGCGGCAGGGCCCGTTGCGTGAGATCCGCAGCCCGGCGGATCGCAGGATTCTCCTCGGCGCGGTGTGGGAGGCCGGTCCCGGCGACATCGAGGCAGCGCTTGGCGCCGCCTCCGCCGCCTGGCGGGGCTGGGATGCGCTCGGTGGACCGGCGCGTGCGGCCGTGCTGGACCGCGCCGCGGACCTGATCGAGGCGCACCGGGACGAATTCCTCGCCCTGCTGCTGCGCGAGTCCGGCAAGACCCTGGCCGACAGCGTCGCGGAGGTGCGGGAGGCAGCGGATTTCTGCCGCTGGTACGCCGCCCGCGCCCGCGAATGGTTCGGCCCGCCGCGCGAGCTGCCCGGCCCGACCGGCGAGCGCAACACCTGGGCGCTCGGCGGCCGCGGCGTCTTCGCCTGCATCAGCCCGTGGAATTTCCCGTTGGCGATCTTCACCGGCCAGATCGCCGCTGCCCTTGCCGCCGGCAATGCGGTCTGCGCCAAGCCGGCGGAGCAGACGCCGCTGATTGCCGCCCTCGCGGTGCGCCTGCTGCAAGAGGCCGGCGTGCCGCGGGAGGTGCTGCACCTGCTGCCCGGCGACGGTCCCTCGGTCGGCGCGCCGCTGGTCGCCGATCCGCGCGTGGCGGGCGTTGCCTTCACCGGCGGGACGGAAACGGCGCAGGCGATCGCGCGGGCGCTGGCGGCGCGGCCCGGGCCGATCGTGCCGCTGATCGCCGAAACCGGCGGCATCAACGCCATGATCGTGGACAGCAGCGCATTGCCCGAGCAGGTGGTGCAGGATGCGCTGACCTCCGCCTTCGGCTCGGCCGGGCAGCGCTGCTCGGCGCTGCGGGTGCTGTGCGTGCAGGAGGAGGTCGTGGATCGCATGCTGGCGATGCTGGCCGGCGCGGCGCAGGAATTGCGCCTGGGCGATCCGATGGACCCCGAAACCGATATCGGTCCGGTGATCGACGAGGAGGCGCGGGAAGGGCTGGAAGCCTGGTGCCGCGATCTCGGCACGGCGCCGCTGTTCCAGGTGCCGGTGCCGCCCGGCCTCGGCCATGGCAGCTTCTTCGCCCCGCGCGCCTATACGCTGCCCTCCGTGCGCGCGCTGACGCGGGAAGTGTTCGGGCCGGTGCTGCATGTGGTGCGCTGGCGCGGCGGCGCGCTGGACGCGCTGCTGGAGGACATCGCCGCCAGCGGCTTCGCCCTGACCCTCGGTATCCATAGCCGCATCGAATCCGTGCAGCGCCACATCGCGGAGCGTCTGCGCATCGGCAACACCTATGTGAACCGCAATCAGGTCGGCGCCGTGGTCGGGGTGCAGCCCTTCGGTGGGCACGGACTCTCCGGCACCGGGCCGAAGGCGGGCGGGCCGGTGACGTTGATCCGCTTCGCGACCGAGCTGGTGGTCAGCGTCAACACCGCGGCAAGCGGCGGCAATGCCTCGCTGCTGGCGATGGACGCGGGCGGCGTATAGCCGGTAGCCTCTCCCGCACGAAGGACAATGCGGGGAGGAAGGCATGGGCCAGGTGCAGGGCAAGGTCGCGATCGTCACCGGCGGCGCCTCGGGCATTGGCGCCGCCTGCGCGGCGGCGCTGGCGCGTGAGGGGGCGCGGGTCCTCATCACCGATCTTGACGATGCGCGTGGAGAGGCGCTGGCCGACCGCATCCGCGCCGAGGACGGCGAGGCGCATTACCTGCACCAGGACGTGACCGACGAGGCCCGCTGGGCCGAGGTGATCGCCGAAACCGAACGGCGCTTCGGCCGGCTGGACATCATGGTGGCCAATGCCGGCATCGGCATCATCACGCCGGTCGAGGCGATGTCGCTGGCCGACTGGCGGCGGCAGATGGCGGTGAATGTGGATGGCGTGTTCCTGGCGGTGAAGCATGCCATCCCGGCGATGCGGCGCGCAGGCGGCGGCTCCATCATCCTGATGTCCTCGGTGGCGGGCATCCGCGGCTCGGCGGGGCTGGCCGGTTATTCGGCGACCAAGGGCGCGGTGCGGCTCTTCGCCAAGTCGGTGGCACTGGAATGCGCGCGGGACCGCATCCGCGTGAACTCCGTGCATCCCGGCATCATCCAGACGCCGATCTGGGAGAAGCTGCCGGCCGGCCTCGGCGGCGGCCGCAACGCACCGATCGACGCGCGGGCCCTGGCCGCCGCCGGCGTGCCGATGGGCGAGCCAGGGCAGCCGCAGGACATCGCCGATGGCGTGCTGTTCCTCGCCTCCGACGCCTCGCGCCACATGACCGGGGCGGAGCTGGTGATCGATGGCGGGATGACGGCGGGGCGGGTGGGGAGCCTGGCGGACGGGCGTTAGGGCCCCGGCAGCACCACCACCGTCACGCTGCGCTCCTGCGGGATGGGGGTGCTGCGGGCGAAGGCGGCGACACGGGCCTCCGCCCGGATGCGGTCGCCGCTCACGCCCAGCTTGTTCAGCGCCTCCGCCACGGCCGCAGCCCGGCGGGCCGCGAGTTGCAGGCCGGTATTCACGCCCCCCTCCTGCGCCCCGGCATGGCCGAGGACGCAGATGTTCCGCTCCGGCTGCTGCTTCGCCAGCGCCGCCGCGGCCTCCAGATTGCCCTGGGCCGCAGGCCCCGGCTTGGCGCTGCGCGGAGCGAAGGGAATGGCGAAGACATCATCCTCCAGCCGCTCGGCGCCCACGCAGTTGAAGGAACGCGCTTCCGTGCCCGCGGCCTCGCCCGGCAGGCAGAGCAGGGCCAGCAACAGCCCAACCGCCATGCGTCCCGGCGCATGGCCGCCCCGGAGGAGCGCGGCGCCGGAGGACGGGGCCGCGGGCAGCGGGGCGGCGCGCATCAGGCGGCCGCCAGCAGCCCGGCGTCGCGCAGCCGTGCCAGCAGCGCCGGCGCGTCCACGCCCGGATACGCCGCGCGCAGCTCCGGCTCCGCCACATCCGGCCGGGCGAGGATCCAGCCCGCCGCCTCCGCCTCGCCGGGCGAGAGCGGCACGGTGCCCTGCGCCGTCTTCAGCACCCAGTCGGCGCCGCGCCGCACTGGCTTCGCTCCGGGGGCGAGCACCTTGAAGGCCGGCGCCTCCGCCGCTTCCGCTCCGCCCGCATCCGGCGGCGCCAGGCCGCGCGCCGCCAGCAGGTCGTTGCCGCCACGCGCGAAGCGGTAGTCCGCGACGAATTTCTCCAGCACCTCCATCACCTTCGGCTCGCGGCAGAGTTCCGCCAGCCTTTGCCCGAGCTGCCCCGCCCGGCTGGTCAGGGCGAATTTCGCCGCGGCGCTGCCATCCTGGCGCGGCAGCGGCTTGCGGAATTCGGCGTCGTAGAGCGCCCGCTCCAGCAGGATGTTCAGCAGGTCCATGCCGAGCGGCGCATGCACCCCATAGGCGATATGCACGCTGGTCGGGGCCTCGGCCAGCGCGTCATGGTACCAGCCGCGCGGCAGGTAGAGCAGGTCGCCGGGGCGCATCAGCACCTTCTCGCGCAACCCTCCCTTGGCCTTCTCGTGATGCGCCTGGCCCTGGCTGCGGAAGACGGGATGGGCGATCGGCCATTCGGCGCGGCCTTCCCAGATGTTCCAGGTCTTCTCGCCCTCCACCTGCACGGCCCAGACATCGTGCGTGTCGTAATGCGCCGGGAAGGCCTTGTGGCTCTGCCAGCTGATATAGACATTGGCCTGTGCCTTCCCGAGCCCGGCCGCCTCCAGCGCGCGGGAGACGGAGGCCAGGCCCGGCGTCAGGCTGTCCACGTCGTTCATCACCACGGAGGCGCCGCGCCGCACCCAGTCCTGCACCTTCGCCGCCTCCGGCTGCAGGATGGGCTGGTTGTCCCGGCTGGTGGCGCGGATGCAGTACTGCTCCGGTGGGACGGGCGTGCCGTCCATCACCAGCTGCAGGGAATGGCCGGACCAGATATGCGTCATGTCCAGCAGTCGGTTGATCTGCCGCCAGGACAGGACGGAGGCGAATTTCGCCGCCCCGCCGCGCAGATGCAGCGGCTGGCGATCATAGTACTCGGCGAAGAACCGCTCCGGCGCCATGGGCGCCAGCAGGTCGTTGAGGCTCTGGATCATGGCGGCCTAGGCTAGGGCCTGTTTTCGAAGTGGCAAAGCTCCTTCTCCGGGCCCTTGCGGTGGCGCGGAACGGCTGCTCGCCCAGGGGCACGGCGCGCTCCCGCCTGTCATTCCGGGCACCTGCCGGCGGCCATCCGCCCAGGGGCGCCCGATTTCCGGCGGCTGCGAGGCCGTGCCGGCCCACGGCCGGACGAACGCCCCGCTACCGCCCGGCCTCAACATCTTCCTGCCCGGCGATCCGGCTCAGTGCGAACGGAGCCTGCACGCAGCCGGATTCCGGCCGGTATCGGCGACAAATATCTGCAGGCCCGGCGGATGGCTTCGCAGGAGGTGCCGTTCGAGCCGGCCGGTCCCGTCATCGGCCCGTCAACCTGCCACGCTTGCCCAAGCGGCGCCGAAGCGAGAATCTGTACCGGGATCGAGGAGACGGCGAATGACGGACCTTGCGCCGGCCGCGGATACGGCCCGCCAGGAATTGCTGCGCACGGCGGAGGAGGCGCTGCAGCGCCTGGCCCCGGACCTGCCGCCCGATGCGGCGGTGCTGCTGCGGCGGCTCCATGCCGATGTGCCCTCCGCCGAGCTTGCCGCCATCCCCGCCGAGACGGTGGCGGAGGCCGCCGCCAGCCTCTACGCCTTCGCCGAGGACCGGGTGCCGGGCAGGGCGAAGCTCCGGCTGCTGCCCCCCGGCCCCGGCCGCGGCCCGCATGCGGTGGCCGAGATCGTCACCGACGACATGCCCTTCCTGGTGGACAGCGCCCTCGCCGCCCTGGCCCAGCAGGGGCGGGTGGTGCGGCAATTGCTGCACCCGGTCCTGGCGGTGCGGCGGGATGCGGCGGGGCGGCTGCTTGCCCTGGATCCGCCCGAGGCCGAGGCCACGGGGCGGGAGAGCATGATGCGCATCACCCTCGGCGCCGCCCCCGCCGCCATGCTGCCCGGCCCGCCCGGCGCCCCGGCCGGCGACTGGCCGGCGCTGGAGGCGGCGCTCAGCCGCGCCATGGCGGATGTGCGCCTGGCAGTGTCCGACTTCCCCGCCATGGCCGCCCTGCTACGCCAGGCGGAGGCAGAGATAGCCCCCGCCCCGACGGGTGAGCCCGCCGCGGCCGCCGCCTTTCTGCGCTGGCTGGCGGAGGAGAATTACGTCCTGCTCGGCCATCGCCGCATCGCGGTCGCGCCGGATGGCGCGACCTCGGTGGTCGCGGCGGAGAATCTCGGCCTGCTGCGCGATGCCGGGCTGCCGGTCTTCGACGTGCTGCGCGATCCCGGCAGCCTGCCGGCCATGGTGCGCGCCGCACTTGCCGACCCGGTGCCGCTGACCGTCGCCAAAGCGAACATGCGCAGCACCGTGCACCGGCCGCAGCATGCGGATGTGGTGGTCACGCGCGTCTTCAGCCCGGACGGGCGCGTGACCGGAGTGCGGCTGTTCCTCGGCCTCTTCGCCGCCGCCGCCTACAACCGCAACCCGCGCAGCATCCCGATGCTGGCGCAGAAGGTGGACCGCATTCTCGCCGCCTCCGGCATCGATCCGGCAGCGCATGACGGCAGGGCGCTGCGCAACATCCTCGATACCTGGCCGCGCGACGAACTGTTCCAGGCATCGGAGGCCGAGATCCTGGAAGGCGCGCTGCGGGTGCTGGACCTGCAAATCCGCCCGCGCCCGGCCCTGGTGGTGCGGCGCGATCCCTTCGGGCGCTTCGTCTCCGTCATCGCCTGGCTGCCGCGCGACACTTTCGACACCGGGCTGCGGGAGCGGGTGGGCGACATGCTGGCCCGGGCCTTCGGCGGGCACCTCAGCGCCTTCTACATCGCGCTGGATGACGGGCCGTTGGCGCGGGTGCACTACATCATCGGCACCGATCCGGGGCGGGCGGTGACGACGGAAACCGCGCTGCTGGAAGCGGCGGTGGCCCAGGCCGCGCGGAGCTTCCAGGAAAGGCTGGAGGAGGCGCTGGCGGCCGAGCGCGGGGAGGCCGGCGCCGCCGCCCTCCTGGCCCGCTGGCGGGATGCCTTCCCGGCCGCCTACCGGGACAGCGCGACCGGCGCCCAGGGCGCGGCCGCCCTGGCCCTGGCCGAGCGCGTCCTGGCCAATGGCCGGCCCGCCGCCGCCCTCTCTCGCGCCGCCGGGGCGGAGGGGTTGGTGCTCC